>CADBTC010000090.1 GCA_902797445.1 uncultured Eubacteriales bacterium
AGGAACGCCTGTTCTGAAGGAGCATGAAGCCGCCCGCTGGCTGGACGAAGAGGCGCTGGACAGCGTCGACTGGCTGCCAGCGGACCGATCGGTTCTTCCGCAGATCCGGATAGCGCTGCAGGCCCGGCAGGGAAAGGCGGACGGCAAAGACGCCCGCACGCTGAAACAGACCGCTCTTTGAAGAAAAGCACACAAAACGAAACAGCCGCCTCCCGTTTTGTGGGAGGCGGCAAGATATTGGCTGAAAACAGATTTGCGTATGAAAGGGGATACAATGGCTACATTTGCGTCATTGAAAGAGGCACAGGATTTTTTTCAGATGGAGCGCTTCGCGACCAGCAACGGAATGCATCTGGACGCGCTGTCAGAGACCCGGGCGGTCTGCAGCATGGAGATCCGGGAAAACCACCTTAACGCCCTGAACGGAGTCATGGGCGGCGCGACCTTTACCCTGGCGGATTTCGCTTCCGCGGCGCTGACCAATCATCTGCACCGGCCCACCGTGGCCCAGCAGGTCAGCATCAATTATCTGAGCGGCGCGAAGGGTACCCGCCTGACCGCGGAGTGCGGAATTGTGAAGGACGGCAGAAACAGCATTGTCACGGAGGTCATGGTGAAGGATGATACCGGCCGGGATATCGCCCGCATGACGGTAACCAGCTTCAAGCTTTACAGATAAACGGGGACGGTCAGCGGGGCAGGTAGACGGAAGCGCTGGCGCCCAGGGGGAGATGGGAGGCGTTCTCCAGAGACAGATGCACCTGGTACCAGGCGGCATTCTGACGGGCAGTGCCCAGGGCGCTGATCTCCGTGACCTGTCCCTGGAGAACGGTTTCTTCGTCCATATCCAGCAGGATGGGGCAGATCGCGCCTACCCGGATTTTCGCCAGGTCCATTTCATCCACCTCGGCGACGACCTCGATCCTGTCGGTCCGGTAGATCCGGCCCAGCAATGCTCCCTTCCAGACCTGCTGACCGGGCTGCACGGCTACGGAGGCCATGACGCCGCCGCAGGGAGCCTGGATCCGGCTGTCCGCTCCGGGCTCCGCGTCCGTGCCGAGGATCTCCATCAGCGGATCGTCCGCAGCGACCAGGGCTCCGGCCTGGATGAAGATCCGGCCGATGCGGCCGGACCCGACGACGGAAACCGGATCCCGCCGGATCACGGTGCCGCTGCCCACCTTGCCGGCGGCTGCGTGGCTGGCGCTGCGGAAGAGATTCACCTTATCCCTGGCAGTAAAGCGGCCGGACTGAATCTCCACGGTATAGCTTTCTCCGGATACGGAGATGACCTGCCCGCTGCCCTCGTCCTTCGAACCGGAGGACAGCTGGATATACAGGGTTTCCCCCACATGCAGCTCCTTGTTTTCATCCTTGTTATAGGCGCCGCTGGTGGTGGCGCGGACCAGGCAGCTGTTCTCCGGCTCGATGGATGCCAGCATGCCGAAACGCGTCTGCGCGGCGGATGCGTCCTCCCCCTCGGCGGCGAAAAGCGCGGTGACTCTGCCGGCGAGAGGCGCCCGCAGCGTTTCCGTCCGCATCGTCCAAAGGACATCCCCGGCGGAAACCCGGTCTCCCGGGCACAGGTCGAAGGACTGCAGCGTGCCGGAATACGGCGCCAGCACGTCCGTATATTCGGCGGCCTGCACAGTGCCGCTGGCGACCACATAAGCAGAGCGGTCCAGCGCCGCGGCGGCTGCGCAGCCCCACAGCAAGGAGAGAATCAGCACCAGGGACAGAACGCGGGAATATCGGATCATAACGGCCTCCTTCCGAAACGTGTATTTTCGGATTCTGACTGCCTTGTCCTCCGGGACGGCAGATTTTTTCTTTATCCGGATCTCTTTCCGGATTCGCTTTACTCTACGCTCTTGAGGGCTTCCACCATATCCACCCGCTTTACCTTCCGGGTAATCAGCAGCTCAATCAGGCAGGTAAAGGCAAAGGTGGCCAGGCTGCAGAGCAGCACCGTGCGCAGGGAAACGTAGGGCACGAAGACCATCTGGTCAAATTCGCACATCTTCAGGATAATCCGCACCAGCAGGATCCCCAGCGGGATGCCGGCGCCCACGCCCAGGACGGCGGTGAGGTTGTTCTCCCGGAACATAAGCCCCCGGATTTCCCGCTGATGGTAGCCCAGCACCTTCAGAGTCGCGTACTCCCGGACCCGTTCGGTAAAGTTCAGCTGCCCCATGTTATAACAGATCACGAAGGCCAGCCCCAGCGCGACGGCGCTGAGGATGGAGAAGGCGGAGGTGGCGGATTCCAGCACCCGCAGGGTCTGGCGGTGCTGATCGTCGGTGCTTTTGATGGATTCCACCTCGTCCATATCATCCAGCTTCCGGAGCGTGTTTTCACCGGGGGCTTTCAGCAGCAGCGCGGAGGGAATGAAATCTCCTTTGCGCAGGCGTTCCCAGGCTGTCTGGCTGAGATAGGCTCCCTGCCCGATGGAAATATCTGTCAGGCCGGAGACGGCCAGGTCCAGCGGCTCATCTTCCCCTGTCAGCCAGACGGAGATGGATTCTCCGGGGGTGACGCCGAGCTGGTCCGCCAGCTTTTCCGTCAGCACCAGGCCTTCCCCGGGCAGGGGCGCCACGGTGCGGCCGGGGCCCACCGCCAGCAGCTGTGTATCCTCGGGGAGCACGGTCAGCTGCACGGTTTTGATCCGCTTTATGGAACGCAGGCTGACGCTTCTCTCCATCACGCCGTCCACCCGCTCCGCCTCCAGTCGGGCCCGGTAGGCATCCAGAGGCGCGGCCTCTCCGTCCTTCAGCTCCGCCCGGACGTCATAACGCAGGGTCTCGGAGAAGTACTGCTCAATAAAGCGGGGGATGGACTCCTGCAGCCCGAAGGAGCAGATGATCAGCATATTGCAGAACAGCATTCCTACCATGGTCATCAGGGTGCGCCCCTTGTTGCGGAACAGGTTGCGGATCACCATCTTGGTGTTGAAGGAGAATCGCTGCCAAAGGAAGGGGATCCGCTCCAGCAGGATCCGGGATCCGGCCCGGGGAGGCTTGGGCCGCAGCAGCTCCGCCGCGGACTCCCGGGCGGCCCGGCTTTCATGCAGGACACAGATCAGCACGGCCAGCAGAATCTCCGCCCCCGCCAGGCACCAGGCGATGGGGGAAATCGGGGCGTAGCGGATCTCCGGAACCCGGATATTCACAGCCAGCATCTTCCAGAGCACGGGGGGCAGCGTATACTGCGCGGAGGCGAGCCCCAGCCCGGAGCCCAGCAGGGAAGGAATCAGGGCATAGGCCAGATAATGCCGGCGTATGGCACCGTTCCCGTACCCCAGGGCTTTCAGCGTTCCCATCTGGATACGCTGCGTGTCCATCAGCCGGGACACGGTGGTGATGACCACCAGCGCCGCTACAAAATAGGCCAGCACGGGAAAGAGATAGCTCATATTCCGGAAGAGCGAGATATAGTTCCGTCCCTGCAGGGTGCTCCCGTGGGTTTCCTGGGTCTGAATGACGGCCTCGGGCACAATGGCCCGGATCTCCTCCTCCAGCCGGGCCGCATCAGTCCCTTCCGACAGGGACAGAACCAGCTGGGTAAAGGGCAGCTCCCGGAAGGCACAGCTGTTGAGCAGAATGAAGCCGAAGGTATCGGGAGAAGGCGCCGTATCCTTCGCAGTGATCAGGTATTCCGGAGACAGCACGGTCCCCCGGACGATCAGATTCCGCTCCAGGGCCCCGGACTGCACCTTCAGCGTGCTGCCGGGAGAGAGCCCCTGGGCTTCGGCGAACTGCTCCTCCACCAGGCATCCCCGGTCGTCCTCCGGGGAAAGGAGCGTTCCGGCGCGCAGGGTGGGGACGTTCAGGACCATTTCCCCGTCCACCGCATGCAGCACCGCGGTTACCTTTCCGGGCAGATCCGGGCAGTCCGCGTTCAGCGTGATGCGGGGCTGCAGGATGTCCACCCCGTCCAGGGCTTCGATCCGATAGATATCCTGGCGGGAGAACCCGCCTGATGAGATCCAGAAGTCGCAAAGCTTTGCCTCGTGCCACCAGCCCTCAATGGTTTCCGCCTCCTGCCGCCAGTTGGCGTCCAGACCGGCGAAAACCCAGGTTCCCAGCAGGCAGAGCAGCATCATGGCGCCGAACTGCGTGACATTCCGCGTCAGATCCCGCCGGAGCTTGCGCCGCAGCGCGCTGTGCCTCACCATGCGATATCCTCCACCCGGGCCGGATGCTCGTTCAGCCGGGATTCCACCACGGAGCCGCTGCGAAGCCGGATGACATGGGTTGCCAGATCCGCGATGGCGGCGTTATGGGTAATCACCACCACCGTCGTATGGTACTCCCGGCTCAGATGCAGCAGCAGGGCCAGCACCTGGGCGCTGGTCTGGGAATCCAGGGCCCCGGTGGGCTCGTCGCACAGCAGCAGGGCCGGATTTTTGCACAGCGCCCGGGCGATGGAAACCCGCTGCTGCTCGCCGCCGGAGAGCTGAGCGGGAAAATTGTTCATCCGCGCTTCCAGCCCAACCTGGCGCAGGACCTCCCGGGGATCCAGCGCGTTCCGGCAGACCTGCCGGGCCAGCTCCACGTTTTCCAGGGCCGTCAGATTAGGCATCAGGTTATAAAACTGAAAGACGAATCCCACATCCGTGCGGCGGTATTCCGTCAGCTGGCGGGGGGACATTTTCGTGATTTCCTTTCCGTCCACCAGAATGGTCCCGGAGGTGGCCCGGTCCATTCCGCCCAGCAGGTTCAGCACGGTGGTCTTGCCGGCGCCGCTGGGCCCGAGCACGACACAGAATTCTCCTTTTTCAATCTGAAAGGTGACGCTGTCCGCCGCCCGCACCAGCGTTTCGCCGGAGGAATAGGTCTTGCAGACATCGTCAAAGGAAATGTACGCGGACATCGGAGCGCCTCCTTTCCGGCAGGGACGAATGGGAATGGTCCCGCCCGGAGCGGACGGGATACGATGACATTTTTTATTATACCGCGCAGAGCCCTTTTTGTCTGTGAGGAGAAAATGAATTTTTTCTTAAAAAGAATCCCGGGCGCGCCTCAGGGGAAAAGGGAGAAACGGGCGTGGCGGGGGAACAGATCAAAGCGGAATCGGACGGGATAAGATCGTTAAATAATTAACAATAACAGATGAACAATTGAACAAATCAGACACAAAAGTTAGCAGAAGCTAACAAAAACAGCCCATTCTTTTGTTAAAAAACCGTCAAAAAGGCTTTTCTTTTCTTTTTCTTTATGCTAAAATGAAACGAAGCATTTGAGCTTCGTATTTCTGTATGCGTTAAATTTGTCAAGGGGGTTGAAACGAATGGCTGACAAAGAATTGTATGCGCAGCTGGAGGCGTCTATCGCCAAACATAAGGGCGAGCGCGGCGCGGTCATGCCCGTTCTGCAGGAAGCGATGAACATCTTCGGCTATGTGCCGCAGGATGTACAGGAAAAGATCGCTGACGGGCTGGGCGTGACGCTGAGCGAAGTGTACGGCGTATCCACCTTCTACAGCCAGTTCTCCCTGGAGCCCAAGGGCGAGCATGTCATCGGCGTATGCCTGGGGACGGCGTGCTATGTCAAGGGGAGCCAGAAGGTGCTGGATAAGCTGACGGAAGAGCTGAAGATCGAAGTCGGACGCACCACGAAGGACGGGAAGTTCACCCTGAACGCCACCCGCTGCCTGGGCGCCTGCGGCCTGGCGCCGGTTATGATGATCGGTGAGGAAGTCTACGGCCGGCTGACGCCGGATCAGGTGCCTGACATTCTGGCGAAGTACTGAGCCGGGGGGAACGACATGCGGGATCTGAGTCTCCATCTGCTGGACCTGGCGCAGAACAGCATTACCGCGGGCGCTTCGCTGGTTTCCGTCCGGATCACGGTGGATGAACGCGGCTGGCTGACCATGGTGCTTTCGGATGACGGAAAGGGCATGAGCCCGGAGCTGCTGCAGCGGGTGACCAGCCCCTTTGCCACCACCCGGACGACCCGGAAGGTGGGGCTGGGGATTCCCATGATGATGGAAAACGCGGAGAAGGCGGGCGGGTCCCTGCACCTGAAGAGCGAGGTGGGGGTGGGGACGGAGATGACCGTTACCATGGATACCCGCAATATTGACTGCCTGCCGCTGGGTGATCTGTCCGGGACGCTGCTGAGCCTGATCATGACCAACCCCCTGGCGCCGGATTTCCTCTTCGAGGGAAAGACGGCAAAGGGGGAATGCAGGTTCGATACCCGGGAGGTCCGCGCCGCGCTGGGAGGCGATATTCCCCTGAATGAACCGGAGGTGGCCGCCTGGCTGCAGGAGGCCCTGAAGGAAGAAATGGATCCGATATTTGGAGGTGTATAAAGATGAAATCTTTGGCTGATCTGCAGGCAATCCGGGCGAAGACCCTGGAGAACATCAACATGCGCAAGGATGACAAGAACGCCGCCCGCGTGGTGGTGGGCATGGCGACCTGCGGCATCGCGGCCGGCGCCCGGCCCGTGATGCTGAAGTTCCTGGAAGAGATCAAGGAGAAGGATCTGCAGCATGTGACCGTGAGCCAGACGGGCTGCATCGGTATGTGCCGGCTGGAACCCATGGTGGACGTGATTCTGCCCGGGCAGGAAAAGGTGACCTATGTGAAGGTCAAGCCGGACATGGTGGATCGCATTGTGAAAGAGCATCTGATGGGCGGAACCCCGGTGGCGGAATACACCATCGGCGCCGCGGAATAACAAATATAACGGCCGTAAGGCCTGAAACGCCAGAGGAGGAAAACCCATGGATCTTTATCGCGCACACGTGCTGGTCTGCGGCGGCACCGGCTGCACTTCTTCCGGCTCCGCGAAGCTCATCGAGCGCTTTGAGGAGCAGATTGCCGCCAACGGACTGGACAAGGAAATCAAGGTGGTCCGTACCGGCTGCTTCGGCCTTTGCGAAGCAGGCCCCGTTGTGATTATCTATCCCGAGGGAACGTTCTACAGCCGGGTCAAGCTGGAGGATGTGGACGAGATCGTTACCGAGCACCTG
>CADBTC010000091.1 GCA_902797445.1 uncultured Eubacteriales bacterium
AGAGAAAATGGCAAAAAAGAACGAGAGGGACAAGGGAATCAGAACCTACGGATCCCGGGAGCTGATCCGGCGGTTTTATCCCTATCTGAAAAAATATCGGAAACTTCTGTATCTGGATCTGTTTTTCGCGGCCCTGACGACCCTGTGCGATATCGTGCTGCCGATGATCATGCGGCAGCTGACCAATTCCGCGCTGGGAACCGCGGCCCCGCTCACGGCGGAGGCCGTGCTCCGGATGGCGGCGCTCTACGGGGTGCTGCGCCTGATCGACGCGGGTGCGAATTTTTACATGCAGTCCCAGGGACATATCATGGGCGTCCATATCGAGACGGATATGCGGACGGATGCCTTTACCCATCTGCAGAAGCTGAGCGACACCTATTACGCCAACACCAAGATCGGGCAGATTATGGGCCGGATCACCAACGACCTGTTCGACGTGACGGAGTTCGCCCATCACTGCCCGGAGGAGTTTTTTATCGGGGGAATCAAGCTGGCGGCCTCCTTTGTGATCCTCTGCCAGACCTCCCTGCCCCTGACGCTGCTGGTCTTTGCCTGCCTGCCGGTGATGCTGGTGGTCTGCACCCGGCTGAACCATTGGCTGCGGAAGGCCCAGAAGGAGCAGCGGTTCCAGATCGGGGAGCTGAACGCCGCCATTGAGGACAGCCTGCTGGGTCAGCGGGTGGTCAAGGCGTTTACCGCCGAGGAGGCGGAGGCAGCGAAATTCGACGCGGGCAATCAGGATTTTCGGAAAATCAAGACCAAATGGTATTACGCCATGGCCACCTTCGGTACGACCACCCGGCTGTTTGACGGGCTGATGTATCTGGTGGTCATCGTGGCGGGCGGCCTCTTCCTGGTTCGGGGGAAGATCAATCCCGGGGATCTGGTGGCGTATATTCTGTATGTATCCACCCTGATCGCCACCATCCGGCGGATCGTGGAGTTCGCGGAGCAGTTCCAGCGGGGCATGACCGGCATCGAACGCTTCTACGAAATCATGGACGCGAAGGTGGACATTCAGGACGCGGCCGGCGCGGTGCCCCTGAAGGTAGGGGAAGGCCGGATCGATTTTGAGGACGTATCCTTCGAGTATCCGGACGACCATAACCGGGTGCTGCGTCATCTGAATCTGCATATCCGCCCGGGGGAGAATCTGGCGCTGGTCGGCCCCTCCGGCGGGGGCAAGACGACCATCTGCAATCTGATTCCCCGGTTTTATGACGTGACGGACGGGGCCATCCGCATCGACGGGCAGGACATCCGCGGCGTCACCCTGAAAAGCCTCCGCGGCGCCATCGGCATCGTGCAGCAGGATGTGTATCTTTTCAGCGGCACCGTCCGGGAAAACATCGCCTACGGCCGCCCCGGGGCCACGGACGCGGAAATCATCGAGGCGGCGAAGCAGGCCGGGGCAGACTCCTTCATCCAGTGGCTGCCCGACGGCTATGACAGCTACATCGGTGAGCGGGGCGTCAAGCTGTCCGGCGGACAGAAGCAGCGCCTGTCGATTGCCCGGGTTTTCCTGAAAAATCCGAAGCTGCTGATCCTGGACGAGGCAACCTCCGCGCTGGATAATGAAAGCGAAACCCTGGTGAGCCGGAGCCTGGCCCGGCTGGCCGAGGGCCGGACGACCCTGACCATTGCGCACCGGCTGACCACCGTCCAGCACGCGGACCGGATCCTGGTGCTGGGGAACCAGAACATCGAGGAGGAGGGCACCCACGAGGAGCTGCTGGCGAAAAAGGGGCTGTATTACCGGCTGTGGAACGGCCTGACCGTGGCAGAATAGAGAACAGAAAACGGCCGCAGGACATCCCGAGCCGCCTTCGGCCGGCCGTCGGGCATTCCTGCGGGACGGGCGAAACGGGCAGCGGAAATTTGACAAAAACGAGAAAAGTGGTATGATAGGGGCCCGGAACGGCCAACGGTCCGAAAAAAACGGCCGCCGTTCCGGGCCTTTTATATCCGCCATTCCGGCTTTTTTCATTCGCCGGAGACAATTGGGCGGTAAGCGAAAACAGCACGCGGGCGGCCTTTGGCCCGAAGATCGGGACACGCCCCATCCATAAAAACACAGCTATGTACAAATGAAGAGGAGGCAGATCCGGATTCGCGGCGCGATCCGGCTGGATTTCATGCGGATAAACAGATGATCCCATGGGATCCGCGGAGCGTCCGACCGGTAAAAAAGATAAAATGAAACAGGAAATGAGCTATCATGTGTTTGATCCGAAAATGACATTTGAGGAAAACTTTAACAGCCAGCATATCCCGCTGCTGCAGATGGAACAGCTGCGGATGCTGGATTACCCTATCAGCAGGGGAATCTCCTACGAACGGACCGTGGATGAGTTTCTGACCCAGCTGGCGACCAATGACTCCGTGCGTCCCCTGCGGAACTGCCCGGAGGCGGTGATCCTGCTGAATGAAGAAGGCGCGATGATCCGCCACGAGGGCCGGTGGGATCTGCTGTTTACGCCGGAGAAGGCGGAGGGACTGGCCGGGCCGGAAAGCCCGAATCCGCGGGAGATCCTGAAGAAGCTGCTGGCGGAGGAAAAAAAGAAAAACGTCTGCCGGGTCCATATTCCGGACCGGAGCCTGAAGGTACTGGTCTCTGGCAACGCGCCATTCTCCATTCTGGATGAGTATTGCAAGAGCCAGCCGGGACAGTATCTGTCGGTGGCGGAGAAGATCGTGTATGAAGGGATGGACGTGCTGACGAAGAACGTGCCCTTCTGCCGATACGGCAAGCTGATCTCCGCGGATAAGGAAGAAATCGAAAACTATCATACCGTCAAGGCTCTGCTGGATGACTACATCTATCAGTATGACCATATGGACAATGGGGAGAATCTGCAGCCCCTGTCCATCGCTGTATTCGGCGCGCCGGGCTGCGGAAAGAGCTTCGGGGTCAAGCAGATCGCCGAAAGCAGCGGCCGGTTCTCCGTCGCGGGCGTGAACCTGAGCCAGTATCACGAGCCCAATGACTTTTTTGAGGCCCTGCGGGAGGGGCTGCAGGTGAAGAGCAACCGGATTCCGCTGATCTTCATCGATGAATTCGACGCGGATCTTAACGGGACGCCCCGGGGCTGGCTGCGGTATTTCCTGGCCCTGATGCAGGACGGGGAATTCACGCTGAACGGGAAAAAGTGCGAGGTGAGCGGGGCGGTGCTGGTGTTCGCCGGGGCGACCGCCTCCTCCTTCAACCGCTTTCTGCCCCGGAAAAAGGAGGAACAGGATGCCTTCCGGCTGGTCAAGGGGACGGACTTTGTCAGCCGCCTGAAAGGGATTCTGAATGTGAAGGGACCCAATCCCACCAGCGACACCGACCGATGCGCCATCATCCGCCGGGGCATGCTGCTGCGGGAGCAGATTTTCCGCCGCTTTCCGGGCATCCGGGGAGAGGATGGGAACACGGTGCGGATGTCCCGGAGCCTGGTGTCCGCCATGCTGCGGGTATCGGAATACCGGCACGGCACCCGGAGCATGGAGCTGATCCTGGGGATGAGCTGCCTGTCCGGGGTGAAGCGGTTTACCCCTTCCTGCCTGCCCATGGAGGAGCAGCTGAATCTGCACCTGGACGCGGAAGATTTCCGTCGGAAGCTGCAGTTTGAACAGATCATGGGCGATGTGGTGGAGCGGTACGCGGAAATCGCCCATGCCCATTTCCGCGAGCAGCATGAAAGCGAGATCCGCCTCAGCGACCGGACGGAGGCGGAAATCCAGAAAGAGCTGGAAGCGCCGGAAATGGCGCCTTGGGACGAGCTGGATGAATTTTACCGGGAAGGATACCGTTCCCGGATCCGCTATCTGGGCGAGCGGCTGGTTTCCTATCAGGTCAGCATCGGGCTGCGGCCGGTGCTGCCCAACACAGCGGACGCCATTTCCGAGCTGTACGGCCCCACGCTGGAGCTGCTGGCGGAAATCGAGCACGAGCGGTGGATGCGGGACAAGAAGGCGGAGGGCTGGCGGCCCGGCAAGCTGGACCGGGAGCTGAAGCTGACGCCGGAGCTGGTGCCCTATGACGAACTGGATGAGGAGACCCGGGAAATGATCCGCAAGTCCCTGCGGGCGCTGCCGGCCAATCTGAACGCCGTCGGATATGAGCTGTATATCAAGTCCTTCTGATGATATTCAATGAGCGGGAAGCCACGGGGAGCGGAACCATGGCTCATGGGGGACGCAGCCCGTACGCGGCGGTATTCGCATCCGTATCTGTCCGGACGGTTCGTAATTGATTAAAGCGGAAAGGTTTGCTATAATCCCTACAGATCAAAAAACTGCAGGGATTTTTTAGCGCGCAGAATGAACAGAGAAAGGAAAAGGAGGCA
>CADBTC010000092.1 GCA_902797445.1 uncultured Eubacteriales bacterium
AATGGGGCTGAACTCGATCCACACGTCGCCGAACTGGCCGTGTCCGCCGGTCTGCTTCTTGTGGCGGCCCTGGACCTTGACGGTCTTGCGGATCGTCTCGCGGTAAGGAATCTTGGGATCCTGCAGCACGGCATTGGCGCCGAACTTGGAGGCCAGCTTGTTCCGGATCACGTCCAGATGCATTTCGCCCTGGCCGCTCAGCTCGGTCTCGGTGGTCGCCGCATCATTGAAAAAGAGGATGGACGGATCTTCTTCCGCCAGCCGGTTCAGGCCGCTGAATACCTTGTCTTCCTCACCCTGCTTGGCGGCGAACACCGCTTTGGCGATGCAGGGTTCCGGGAACACGATTTCCGGATACACGATGGGGTTGGCGGCATCGCAGAGGGTGTCGCCGGTATTGGTCACCTGCAGCTTCGCCAGGGCGCCGATGTCGCCGGCGTGCAGCTTCTCGACGCTGGTCTGCTTGTTGCCCCGCAGGCTGAACAGGCCGCCCGCCTTTTCCGTCTTTTCCTTGTTGGCGTTATACAGGGGCGTGGAGCTGGTCAGCATGCCGCTGAAAACCCGAACCAGGCTCAGCTTGCCCACGAAGGGGTCGGCGATGGTCTTGAACACCAGGGCGGAGAAGGGCTCATCGTCCTTGCAGACGCGGGAGATTTCCTCGCCAGTCTTCGGGTTCTTGCCCGTGTGCGCCGCGCCGTCATGGGCGGGAGAGGGCAGATACTTCGCCATCAGGTCCATGGTCCGGGCGATGCCCACGCCGGTCAGCGCACTGCAGGCCACGACAGGAACGATCGAACCGTCCTTCATGCCCTTGCGGAAGCCGTCCATGATTTCGTCATGGGTCAGCTCTTCGCCTTCCAGGTATTTCATCATCAGGTCGTCATCCGCGGCGGCCGCCTGCTCCGTCAGGAATTCGAAGCTTTCGTTCAGCTCGTCTTCCAGATCCGCCGGCACCGGCACTTCCTTGCTCTTCTTGTAGGCACCTTCATAGGCCTTCCGCTCCAGCAGGTTCACGACACCGCGGAAATTGCTCCCCTGGCCCAGGGGCAGCAGGATCGGCACCACGCTGCTGCCATACTTTTCGCGCAGCTGGGCAACCACCTTTTCAAAGTTGGCATGCTCCCGGTCCATCTGGTTGACGACGAACATCCGGCCCAGATGATGCTCCCCGGCGTAATCCCAGGCTTTTTCCGCGCCAACGTTCAGCCCGTTCACGCCGCCGATGACGATGACGGCCGTCTCCGCTACCCGCAGGGGGCCCATCATTTCGCCCACGAAGTCGAAGTATCCGGGGCAGTCGATGGTATTGATCACCTTGCCGCCCCACACGATGGGCGCGTAGGCGGCGCTGATGGAAAATCCGCGTTTTTTCTCTTCCGGGTCAAAGTCGGATACGGTGGTCCCGTCCTCCACCTTGCCCTGGCGATCCGTCAGTCCGGCAGCAAAGAGCATGGACTCCATCAGCGTGGTCTTGCCCTCGCTGCCATGCCCCATGAGGGCGATGTTCCGGATGTTGCTGCTTACAAATTCAGCCATGATACGCTTCCTCCTGTATGAAATTTACCATTGATCCCGGATCTCCGCCAGGAGCTCCGGCCCCAAATTCTTAAGACGGTTGTTATTTTACCATATTTTCAAGGAAAAGAAAAGAAAAATTTTCAGAAGCCTACCTGTCCAGCAGGTCCCATACGGAGACCTGTCCTTTTTCCGCGGCATCGGCCTTCGGCTTCCTGGCCGCTTTCTTCTCCGGGTTCGGCGGACCGCCCTCCGTCCGCATCAGCTGATCTGTCAGAAGTAGCACAGCCAGCGCCGCTTTGTTCTGTCCGAAGCTCGCCGCCTGCCGCATCACAGCGTTGGCTCTTTTCTCCAGCTCGGACAGATAGACATCCGGGTCGTCGGAATAAAAGCTGTACGGCTGTCCGTCCAGCATGATGGTGATTTTTCTTCTATCCATGTCCGCATCTTATCCTCAGGCTGCCGTTCCCTCATCGGATGTTCCTTTTTCCGTTTTGTTCCTTTGCCGCTTTCTTTACACGATGTCCAGTGCCTTCCGGTACAGCCTTTCCATCACCGGCAGGATGCGTTCCGCCTCGCCGCTGGTTTCCATGCGGACGCTCCCGTCAGCGCCTGTCCGGAGGAGCCCCCGCGCCGAGAGCACCCTTCTGAGCTGCCGGGCCGTTCCCGCGTTGCCGTCTGTGATGCGGATCCGCTCGGGCAGCATGTCCCGGATCACGGGTTTGAGAAACACGTAGTGGGTACACCCCAGCACCACCGCGTCCACCTTTTCCAGATCCCACCGGGAAAACAGTGTCTCCAGATAATGGCGGGCACCCGCCTCATCCTCCCGTTCCACCAGTTCCATCAGGCCCGGGCAGGGAAGCGGCACCGCGTGGGCGCCGAACCGGTCCATCAGGCCCAGGAACTTCTCCTGCTTCAGGGTCAGGGGCGTCGCCATGACCAGAATCTGCCCCCCCTGCCAGGCTTCCTCCGCGGGCTTCAGCGCCGGCTCCATGGCGATGACCGGGATGGTCAGTTCCGCCCGCAGGGTCGCCGCAGCGGCCCCGCTCGCGGTATTGCAGGCGATGACCAGGGCTTTGATATCCGCTTCCGTCAGATGATCCACCACCCGGCGGACGCAGGCGATAACCTCCTCGGTGCTTTTCGTTCCGTAGGGAGCATTCTTCGTGTCCCCATAGTAGCGGAAATGCTCCCCCGGCAGCTCCCGTTTCAGGGCGCCCAGGGTGCTGATTCCCCCGACGCCGCTGTCGAAGACCCCAATGGGTTTTTCGTTTTCCGCCATCAGCTCAGGTCCTCCGCCAGGGCCGCCGGATTGGGCAGCTCATAGAGCGTATATCCCCCGAAGGAGGCCACCTCCACGGCGTCCAGGTCTTTGAAGTCCGCCACTGCGTAGCTCAGTTCCATATTCGCAACGATGCCGACCTTCTGTGTCTTTACCCATTCGGGATCCTGCAGCTTCAGATCGGCCAGCCATTTCATATACTTGATGGGATGCTTATGGCTGCCCTCTTCCACCGGCAGGGATTTCACCGCGCCGTCGCTCAGCTCCGTCACGACCGCCGCGTCCCAGTAGGACCCGTAAATCAGGGTGTATCCGTTTTCCTTCAGATAATCCGCCACCGGCTGCAGCCCTTTGACCGTGCCCGTGTCGTTATAGTTCAGCCCCGTATATTCCAGCCGGATGCTGGAAGGATCCCGGAAAAAACCGGTATAGAACAGGCCGTTGCACAGGATCAGCAGACAGGCCGCGATGCTGACCAGCCCGTGAACGGAAACCGCCGCGTCCCCGCCCAGCAGGCGCTTCCAGCCCCGGGTACCCGTCCTTTCCCGTTTCGCGCCCGCGCGCTTCGGGGCCTTGCCGGGTTTTTCCGTCTCCGCGGCGCCGTAGCCTTCCCGCAGATCCGCCGCGGCCAGGGCCGGGAAGATCCAGATGATGATGGGCAGCAGATACAGCATATGCAGCAGCTCTGCCCCGCTGAGGAAGATGAATACACAGGTGATCACAAACTGAACCATCAGCCAGAAAACCTGCATGAAAACGGCGGAAGCTTCCCGGGAGTGCCGGATGGTATGGAAAGCCAGGATGATGCTGACAATCCATGCTGTCACGCCGCCGACACCCAGCAGCCCCTCTACGGAAAACAGCTTCTGGAAGTCCTGGAAGCCCAGATCCACGAATGTATTGTAAATCACATTGTACAGGTCGGAGAAGGTACCCATGGAGAGGCTCTGGACGCTGTAATCGGCAAAGGCATACCGTTCGGCCAGCACCCCGGCGTTGACCATATATCCGAGGCCGCCGAAGAGGACGGGCACCAGGGCCAGCAGCAGGCCGGGCGCCGCCCGTTTCAGGCCGCTGCCATTTTCCCCGCGCTCGCCGATCAGGGCGCAGATCACCGCCGTCACGAACAGCGGGGCGATGGAGATCATCAGATCCCGCACCCCCGCCAGGCAGGC
>CADBTC010000093.1 GCA_902797445.1 uncultured Eubacteriales bacterium
AGTGCCGATGGTACTTGGCTGGAGACGGCCCGGGAGAGTAGGTCGCTGCCGGATTCCATATAAGCCTTCCGCAAGTCGGAAGGCTTTTTTTTTAGTTTATCTGGATACGAACACGGCGTTCTGATTAAGAAAGGATTTATTCACTTGCCGGCAGGCTTTGCCAGGAAATAAGCACAGCCTTCCGAAATCGGAAGGCTGTTTCTTCAGCGTGCTTGACGCGTGTCGGGAAATTTGTTGGATTTACGCGGTAACCGCGCATCCGGCCGGCGGATCAGCCAGAAACCGGGTCATAAACCATTTCCGTCAGGGCAGAGCGGATCAGATCCTTTGGGTTTGCGTCCGGACGGAGCCAGCTGCGAACGGCTTCTCCGGGCAGAATCAGCGGCATGCGGTCATGGATGAAGCGGATGTTCTCCCCCGGCTCCCGGGTCAGAACCGAGAAGACGGGGTATTTCAGGTCTCCGCTTTCCTCGATGCGGTAAAGGCCCGCCAGATAGGCGAGAGAGTACCCCTTTGGCTGGATCAGGTATTTCTGTCCAGTCTTTGGTTTTCCGTCCGGAGAGGGAAGATGCTCCCATTCATAGTACCAGCTGGCGGGAATCACGCATCGGTGCGTACGCCAGGCTTCCTTCCACAACGGCTTTTCTGCTGCGGTTTCCACCCGGCAGTTCACCAGAGGGGCGCCGGTCCTGGGATTGCTGAATCCCCAGATCATGGGGAAGACAGCGGGGGCGCCGTTTTTTCCCGGCGCCACGGCGGGCACCATGTCGGTCGGGCGGATTTCTCCGGCTGTCTTTAAGGGGCGGGCCAGCCTGGCGACCATCTTCGCCCGCAGCGGGGAACGGTTGGCTGCTTCCACAAAGGGGCGCAGCTCGGGGGATGATTCCATCCAGTATCTGCAGCACATGGTATGAATCCTCTGTTTACCGGAAGGACTGCGGATGAACGCAGTGATCGTTTATCGGGGAGAACGGGGACTGCCGCCTTGGCGGAACGGACGGTATACTCATCAGGCGGGATCCGGCACGCCTGGGTATCAGGCGGGCGTCTCCAGGGCGGCCCGGGCGTGGGCGATGGCTTCCTTCACCCTTTCGGGAGCCGGAGCGCCGGGAATATCGCGCTTTTCCACGCAGGCCAGGAGGCTCATGGCGTCATAGACGTCCGGCTCGAAGGCGGGATGGAAGCGCTGCAGCTCTGGCAGGGTCAGATCCAGGAGGGCCTTGTTTTCATTCAGACAGTGGGCAACCAGCTCGCCCACGACCCGATGGGCATCCCGGAAGGGGAGGCCTTTGCGGACCAGGTAATCGGCGCAGTCGGTGGCATTGGTGAAGCCGCCGGCGGCGCCCTTTTCCATGACATCGGCGCGGAAGGTGACGGTCTTCAGCATGGCGGTGAAGACGGTCAGGCTCTTCAGCAGCGTATCCCGGGCGTCGAAGAAGGCTTCCTTGTCCTCCTGCATATCCTTGTTATACGCCAGGGGGATGCCCTTCATCACGGTCAGGAGGGTCATCAGGTCCCCGTAGACCCGGCCGGTTTTGCCGCGGATCAGCTCCGCCACGTCCGGGTTCTTCTTCTGGGGCATGATGCTGGAGCCGGTGGCAAAGCCGTCGTCCATTTCCACGAAGCGGAATTCATTGGAGCTCCAGAGGATCAGCTCCTCGCAGAAGCGGGACAGGTGCATCATGGCGATGGATGCGGCGGAGAGGTAATCCAGCAGGAAATCCCGGTCCGAGACCCCGTCCAGGCTGTTTTCCGAGATTCTGGAGAAATCCAGCAGCTCCGCGACCCGTTCCCGGTTCAGGGGATAGGTGGTCCCCGCCAGCGCGCCGGAGCCCAGCACCATGACATCGGCGGATTCATAGGCCCGGGCGAAGCGGGCCCGATCCCGCAGGAACATCTGGACATAGGCCAGCAGGTGATGGGCCAGGGTAATGGGCTGCGCCTTCTGGAGATGGGTATAGCCGGGCATGATGGTATGCAGATGGTTTTCAGCGATATCCAGCAGGGCGGCTGTCAGCTCCGAGAGCAGGGTTTCCGCCTCCCGGCAGGCCAGACGGGCGTACATGCGGGTATCCAGGGCGACCTGGTCATTGCGGCTCCGGCCCGTATGGAGGCGCTTGCCGGCTTCGCCGATGCGCTCGGTCAGCAGGGCCTCCACGTTCATGTGAATATCCTCGGCGTCCGTGCGCCAGGTAATTTTTCCGGCTTTCGCATCCTCCAGGATGCCCCGGAGGCCCTCTACGATCCGGTCAGCATCCGCCTTCGGGATGATGCCCTGTTCGCCCAGCATGGTGGCATGGGCGATGGACCCGGTGATATCCTGCTCAAAAAGGCGCTGGTCAAAGGAAATGCTGGAATGGAAATCGTCCACGAGGGTATCGGTGGCTTTGCCAAAACGGCCGGACCAAAGCTTCATCTTCTTTTCTCCTTCTATGGATTGCGTAAAGCCCGGCCGGAGGCCGGGCTTCCGATGAATCGGGATTAGTTTTTCTCCAACGTGCAGCCGCCGATGAACTCCCGCAGGAGGCTCAGGGGCGGGATCTCGTCCAGAACGTTGGGATCAACGTCCGGGAGATAATTCAGCGTCTTGATCAGGCGGCGGGCCATCAGATAATTGGGAGAGGACTCGGGGATGTTCCGCAGCAGATTATACACCGGCCCCTTCAGCACGGGCAGCTCATAATGCAGGGCCGTATTGAACATGGAATCGGCGTTTTCCTGGAAGGGGAAGATCCATTTTTCCTCCCCCTGGCGGACGGAGGGCCACATGGCCAGTGTTTCCTCCGGATCGGTGCCGCGGAAGAGATAGTCCCGCACCACCCGGCGCAGGAGCCGCACATCGGTGGTCCGGATCCGGTTATGGTCGTCCAGGTTCAGGCAGGTCAGGGCGGACACAAAGATCCGATAGACCTCATCGGCCGGGAACAGGCCGGAAATATCCGGATTCAGGCCATGGATGCCCTCCAGAATCAGAATCTCGTCCGCCCGGAGCGCTGTGGGCTCGGAAACGTATTCCCGCTTGCCGGTGGTAAAATTAAAGGTAGGCAGCGTCACGGTTTCCCCGTTCAGGAGGGCGGAAATCTTTTCCTTCATCAGGGGGAGATCCAGGGCATCGGGGGCTTCCAGATCCACATCGCCATCCGGCTCCGGGACGATGGCGTCCCGATCCAGATAGAAATCGTCCATGGAGATGCGGCGGGAGGGATGCCCCTGGACCTGCAGATGCACCGCCAGCCGGCCGGCGAAGGTCGTTTTACCGGAGGAGGAAGGCCCGGCCACCAGTACGATGTGCTTGTACTGCTTTGAGATGTTTTCCGCGATGGCGGAGAGGGCGCCTTCATGCAGGGCCTCGTTGACCCGGATAAAGTTCCGCAGGCGGTGCTGGTCGATCATCGCGGATACATCCGATACGTTGCGGATGCCCAGGATATCGCACCACTGGGCGCTCTGGCGGAAGATTTCCAGATGCTTGGGCCGGTAGGCGTAGGGAGCGGCGTGCAGATGGTCCTGGGCGGCGGGCAGCTGCAGAACGAAGCCGCCGCGGAGCTCGAAGAGCGTAAAGACCGGCACGGCTCCGGTGGAGGGAGCCATGGCGCCGTAGAAGTATTCCCACATCCCGTCCACGGAATACATATTAAAGGTGGACAGGGGGCGGCGCTCCAGCAGCTCCACCTTGTCGGGCATCTGCTCCTCGGCAAAGTAATCGATGGCATCCTCCTTCGCCCACTGCTTTTTGACATAGGGCAGATCCAGGGCGATCAGGCGGCGCATTTCGTTTTCGATTTTGACGATCTCCTGCCGGTGCAGCACGCGGCCAGGCATCCGGACGAACACTCCGTAGCCCACGGAATACTCGATGCGGACCTGTTCATAGGGGAAAAGGTGCCGCAGGGCCAGCAGCATCACGAAACGCAGGGACCGCTCATAGACCCGGCGGCCTTCATCGTGATCCAGCGTCAGGGGAAGGAGCTCGCAGCTTTCGTTCATGGGGTCGTTTAGCTCCACCACGACGCCCCCTTTCAGGGCCGCCAGGGTTCCCGCGGGAAGGGCGTTTACGGCCTCCAGGCAGGCGCGGACGGTGCTGCCCTCCGGCAGGGCGGCTTCGGCATCGTGAAAGCGGATGTTGATCATGACAGGGTCCTCCTTTATCTCGGGGTATCAGGCTTCAAAAGGCATATTGGAGCGGGAGGCATCCCGCAGGGCCGCGTCGGGATCCGACGGGGCGGGGGACTGAGAAAACTGGAACTGCTTCGTATGAACATAGGCCACGTTGGCCCGGTTGGCCGGGGAAGCGGTAAACCCCATGGAGACCTGCCCGTCGGGCTCCGCCCGCAGGCGCAGGTGCAGCAGGAGCCGGCCGTGGCTTTTGCAGCGGCCGAGGCCGATATATTTATCCGGGGTCTGGGGTACATATTCGCCGTCCAGGGTTAAATTCCTGCCGCAGCGGGGGCAGGCGGGCTTCAGGGCTGCGTCGCTTGCCAGCGCCTGGAGGGCGGAGGGGAAGACCGCGTCGGAAGGCTTCCGGCGGGGCTGCTTATGGATCAGGTCCCGGGGGCGCTGCACGCAGGAGAGAACGGCGGACGGATCCGGCAGGGTCCGGAAGACCAGGGCCGTATACCAGGCATCGTTCCGGGCATTATGGAAGGACAGGTTTTCGTCCACCGGAATGTTCATCAGCTCCATGGCCTTCTGCAGGCTGGGCCGGTCCTTCATCCCGTGCACCCGGGCGAAGAGCTGCTGGATATCGCAGAGGGGAGGGAGCGTCAGGTCATTGCATTCAAAGAAGTTGATATTCTGCTGCAAAACGCTGACATCATCGCACCCCCAGGTCAGCAGGGTGTAATCCTCGCCGCACCAGGCGATAAACTGCTCCAGAGCCTCCCGGAAGGCGGGGGCGCCGGCCAGCTCCTCCTCGCCCAGACCGGTCATCCGCCGGATCCGGGGATGGATCTTCAGATACTGGGTGGGGGCGATGGGCAGGGACAGGGTATCGGCGACGGATAAATCATCCCCCAGCTTGACGGCGCCGATCTGGATCATTTCGAAAATCAGCCGGTCCCCCACCCTGCGGTAGACCGCGCTTTGCCAGGAGATGGGCTGATTCCACTCCAGGTCCAGGATAATGTAGTGCATGGGAATTCGAAAGGTCTCCTTTACAATCGCTGAATGCTTCGCCGGAAAAGGGCCGGCAGCTCCCCGTCATTATATCGGAGGGCATGGATTTTTGCAAGGGAAAAAGCCCGTCTCCGGCGCGGCGGACCGGCAGGGGAGGGGACGCGGGGCTTCCCTGTCGGAAACAGAATCCTGGTCCAAATTGAAATAAGTTCTTGACAGAACTGTAAAGAAAATGTAAAATAAGCCCGCTGTATTTTGCTCACTGCCCGGAAACGGGCGAAAGGGCCGAAATCGAGGAGGATACGATTCGGATGAAAAGGTTGATGAGCCTGCTGCTCTGTCTGATGATGGTATGGAGCATGACCGCCGGCCTGGCGGACACGATTAATCCCACCGAGAACCGGGGGATCGACATTGAGGACGCGGAGCCGAACGAATGGGAGGATGTGCGTCTGTCGCCCACCACGGGGCGGATCCTGTCCCAGGTAAGGGAGAGCGCGCCGGCGGACGGCTTCGGCGGTCTGGCGATTACGGGCCGGTACATGCCCCTGCTTGTCCAGATTGACAACGCGGAAGGCGGCATCGGATACGATAAGGACGGAAAATGGACCGGAAAGCGGGCTCCCTGGGGCGCCCAGTATACGGACGTGATCTATGAGACGCCTCTGTATAAGCAGGGGGATACCCGGCTGACCTTCCTGTTCTCCGACCTGATCCCCGACAGCGTCGGGCCCCTGCGGTCCGCCCGTCTGTTCCACGCCTGGCTGCGGGAAGAGTGGGACTGCGGCTTTATCTTCTACGGCCAGCAGGAATATACGGAGACCAATGTGCCGGCGGTTTTCAAATCCACCGGTGCGGACAAAAAGGGCTATGTCTTTGACGAAAACGGTGAAGCGGTCGAGGGTGCCGGTGTTCTGTTCCTGGGGACGGTCGGCATCAGCAAGCCCTGGAAGCAGTACTTCGGCGTATACGAGAAGATCAAGCTGCAGAAGCCCCATGACAAGACGGTGAACGCGGCGGCGGTGGCCTCCCTGATCCACGAGGATTTTGAGGCGGCGAACCATACCTGGCTGTTCACCGACGGGGAGCCGGACTGGGACGACGACGCGGAAGAAATCTACGTCAACTGGGCCTCCGGCAAGCTGAGCTACTACAACAGCTATCTGGAATATGACGAAGACGAGGGCGTATACTACCGGTACATGACGGATATGGTCAACGAAAACAAGGACTGGGAGTATAAGACGCTGGCCATCAAGAACAAGCTGGAAGAGGAATCCATCCCCTTCGCCAACGTGATCGTTCAGTTCACAAAGATGGACTGGGTGCGGACGGACGCGCCGAAGCCCGAGGTGCTGGGGACCGGGAACGCGGACTACTTCCAGAAGGGCAAGCATATGGCAGGCGTCTGGAAGCGGAATGAGCTGAGCGACCGGACCGTGTTCTATGACGAGAACGGCGAGGAGCTGAAGCTGCAGCGGGGCCGGACCCTGATCATCGTTATGGACTACGAGACCGAGCATCGGTCCGTGAGCTACGAATAAGCTGCCGGAGACTTTTCGAAACCCATACGCCCCCTCCCGTGCGCCGGGAGGGGGCGTGTTTTATCGCGATGCGGCTGTGCCGGCAAGACCCCGGAGAGCGTAAGGATCTTTTCAAAAAATTGTAACAAAAAGCTTGCTTTTTTTGGCGGAATAGTCTAAAATTCAAGAAGAAATGGTTACGAAAGGGTGTTCGGTTTGGCGAAGCGAATTCTTCTGGTGGATGATGAGCCTTTGATCCTGAAAGGGCTGAAGTATACCCTGGAGCAGGAAGGATACGAGACGGAAAGCGCCACGGACGGGGAAGAGGCCCTGGAGAAGTTTGAGAACAGCGCCTATGACCTGATCCTGCTGGACGTCATGCTGCCCAAGATGGACGGGATTTCCGTATGCCAGCGGATCCGCGAGCAGAGCGATGTGCCGATCATTATGCTGACCGCAAAGGGCGAGGACATGGACAAGATCCTGGGCCTGGAATACGGGGCGGACGATTACATGACCAAGCCCTTCAACATCCTGGAGGTCAAGGCCCGGATCAAGACGATTTTCCGCCGGGTCAGCGCCGGCGCGCAGCAGGAGCAGCGGGTGATCCGGGTGCACGACATGGACGTGAACCTGGTGAAGCGCAGCGTCGTCCTGGGCGGAAAGGATGTCAAGCTGACGGCGAAGGAATTCGACCTGCTGCAGCTGTTCGTGACCAACCGGGGGACGGTATTCAGCCGGGAACAGATGCTTGAAACCGTATGGAAATATGATTATGCCGGCGACGCCCGCACCGTGGATGTGCATATCCGCCGCCTGAGGGAGAAGATTGAACGGGATACGTCAAAGCCGGAGTTCATCTTCACCAAGTGGGGAGTTGGTTACTATTTCACGGATCAGGACTAAGATCGGGGCTTTTCTGGCCAGCATCAGGGTGAAAATCCTGCTGGCCTTTTTTGTCGTTGTGGGCGTCAGCTTCATCGTGGCCGCCACCAATATGAACGGGGTGGTGGAGAATTACCTGATCAGCCAGCGTACCCGGGAGGACTCCCTGGCGGCGGAAAATCTGGCCCTTTCCTACGCCTCCCTGTTTCAAAGCGGGGATGTATCGGCCCTGAACAACCGGCTGCAGGAGGACGCGCTGGGGCTGGACGGACGGCTGCTGCTGCTGGATACGGACGGGAAGGTGCAGTATGACAGCATGAACGGACTGTGCGGGCAGCGGCTGCAGATCCGGGAGGTGCTGCGGGTGCTCAGCGGGGAGGATACCGCGTCCTACGGGATGCACCGGCCCGGGCGGGAGACGGTATACCGCATGACGGGAGAGGCGGAGGCCGAATACGTGGCCTACGGGGTTCATGAAATGGAGGGCTCCTGGGGCCCCCTGGGGGCACTGGTCTACGTGAGCCGCATCCAGGGCATGATGGACTCCATGAGCCAGGTCAGCCGGCAGCTGAATACCGTATTCGTGCTGATCGGGGTGGTGGCGCTGGCGCTGGCCCTGATCCTCAGCCGGGTGCTGACCAGCCCGATTACCAACCTGAGCCGGACCATGCGGCGGATGGGAGAAGGCGATCTGAGCGTCCGGGTGCCGGAGAAGGGCAGCGGAGAGCTGCTGCAGCTGGCGGTCAATTACAATACCATGGCCGCCCAGCTGGAAAAGATGGACCGGAGCCGGAACCAGTTTGTATCCAATGCCAGCCATGAGCTGAAGACCCCGCTGGCCGGCCTGAAAATCATGCTGGAGTCCCTGCTGTATCAGCCGGAAATGCCCCGGGAACTGCAGGAGGAATTCCTGCAGGACATGAACCATGAGATCGACCGGCTGACGGGGATCATCACGGATCTGCTGACCCTGACGAGGATGGACAACCGGCAGGACGCGATGAAGATGGAGGATCTGGACCTGTCCGCCCTGACGGAGGAGATTATCCGGCTGCTCCGGCCCGTGGCGGAAAAACGGAAGCAGCAGCTGGAAAGCCGGGTGACGCCGGGGCTGCGCATGACCGGCGACGGGTCGAAGCTGAACCAGGTGCTGTACAACCTGGTGGACAACGCGCTGAAGTATACCCAGGATGGGGGCACCGTCCGGGTGAGC
This sequence comes from uncultured Eubacteriales bacterium, assembly GCA_902797445.1. Lineage (GTDB taxonomy): Bacteria > Bacillota > Clostridia > Christensenellales > Aristaeellaceae > Aristaeella. The sequence continues at coordinate 8,737 of CADBTC010000093.1, forward strand.
CTGGAGGAAGCGGACGAGCGGCTGATCTGGCGGGTGAAGGATAACGGCGTGGGGATTCCGGAAGAGGATGTGGAGCATATATTCGACCGGTTCTACCGGGTGGATAAAGCCAGGAGCCGGGAAACCGGAGGCACGGGCCTGGGGCTGAGCATCGTGAAGCAGATGGTGAGCCTGCACGGGGGCACGATCACGGTGGAGAGCCGGATGGGCGAGGGCAGCTGCTTTACGGTGACGCTGCCCAAAAACCGGGAAGGGGGTCCGAAAGCATGAAAAGACGGATCGCGTGCCTGGGGCTGTGCCTGACGCTTCTGGCGCTTTCCGGCTGCGCGCCGCGGCAGATCGCGGAATGGGAGGAGAAGCCCTCCCAGACCCTGCCCATGGCGGGCGTGGCGTGGCAGGCTCCTGACGGGGACTTTATCTCCGGGGAGGCGGCGCTGTGGACGCTGTATCTGCCGGCGCGCAACGGGCTGAATCTGGTGGCGCAGCATGTCCAGAGCATCCCGGGGGTTCTGCGGTCGGAGGAGATGGAGGCCATTGCCCGGGAGCTGCTGGCCCATGAAGCCAACCAGCAGGTGAGCTCCCTGGGGGGCGATATTCAGCTGGCGCTTTCTTCGGAAAACCCGATCGAGTACAGCGGAGGCGTGGTCACGGTGAACCTGGCCTCCTCCGCGCTGGGGCTGGGGTATCGGGGCATTTATACGTTAGGCCTGGCCCTGGCGGCCACCCTGTGCGAGATGGAGAGCGTACGGTGCATCAATCTCATGGTGGCGGGCCAGAGCGTGGGGCTGGATACGGGGGGACTGCTGCCCATGGGCAGCATCACCGCTCATCCGGGGGAGAACCTGCCGGTGCTGTGGGAGCAGATGGAAGCCAAAAAAACCCCCGTGGGGAGCGACGCGGCGGAAACGCCGCTGACCTCCTATATGACGCTGTATTTTCCCCTGGAGAACGGGCAGGGCATCATCTGCGAGAACCGGACGCTGACCTTCGACGGACAGACCCCCAACCAGATGGCCCGGGAGATCCTGGAAAATCTGAGGCAGGGAAGCATGTATCTGACGGGGGTGCCGGAGATGCCGGATCTGATGGGACAGATGACCCACGAACCCCTGACCAGCGATCTGGCGGACGGGGGTCGGATGATCACCCTGAGCTTCCGGGAAGGCGCGGATGCGGAATGGCAGCGGATGGGGGTGGATCCCGCCTGTCTGGCGGCGGCCATCTGCTACAGTCTGACGACCTTTATTCCCGGGGCGGCGGGGGTCGCGATCCGGGTGGGGGACCGGCCTCTGACCAGCCTGCGGAGCGAGAAATTCGGAGAGGTGCCGGTGCTGGGCGGACTGCTGCGGCGGGCGGCTTTTGAGGATTACCTGATGGGCCGGACCACCGTTTACTTCGCGCGGGACGGCAAGCTGACCCCGGTGGAGAAAAGCGTGGACCGGGAGCGGGCCGACAGCCTCCGGGCACAGCTGGCCGCGGTCATGGAGGGCCCGGGAATTCAGGACCGGGCAGAAGGCATCGTACCGACGCTGCCTGTGGAAACCGGGGAGGAGGATATCCTGGGGATTGCCCTGGACGGGGATACGGTGCTGGTGAACCTGAGTGAAAGCTTCCGATCCGAGATTCAGCAGATGGGCCGGGAGGCGGAGACCCTGCTGTGCTACAGCATGGTGAACACCCTGTGCCTGAACAGCGGGGCGCGGAGGGTGTGCTTCTTTTTTGAAGGGGATCAGGTGGAATACATCGCCGGCACCATTTACTGGGCGGGGGTCTTTGATTACAATCCCGGGCTTTGTGAGGAAAGCTTCGGATAAGGAAATCCGCGGGTCGGCTTCCTCCCCGGGCCTCCGGGACGGGTCCGCGCCTTCCGCAGAGGGAAAGCGAAGCGCGGAAGACAAGCGAAGCGCGGAAGACAAGCGGAGCGGGGAAGAAAAACGAAGCGGGGAAGAAAAACGAAGCGCGGGCAAAAGGATAAAGGAGATCAACCGGATGCGGACAAGAGAAGGCTGGAAAGAATGGAATGTTTCGGGACGGATGCTGGCGCTGATGCTGGGGCTGATGCTGGCCGCGGGGCTGCTGGGCTGCCTGAGCCGGGCGGGAGCCGAGGCCATCTCTCCGCTGCACAAGATCACGAACACCTATTCGGACACGAAGAACGACAACAAGTCCGTCGTTCGCCTGTGGCACGCGGAAACGGCGCTGGAGAGCGTGACGGAGGAAATCAACGGCATCGCGGAGAACTGGGCCGCGGAGAAGGGGCCGGATCTGCCGGCCGCCCAAAACAACACCAAGCTTAACAGCCGGCTGGACGTGGAGATCCGGTACAGCCGGACGGGGCATAAATGGCTCAGCTTTCTGATTCAGGCCCGTACCCAGTATCATCGGGATCTGACGGATCAGGAATTTACCACCCGGACCTATGATATGGAAACCGGGGAGCGGATCCGCATGACGGATATTTTCGACGGGGAGGCGGAAACCTGGCGCATCCTGGGGGATAAGGTCCGGACGGAGCTGACGGCCTACTGGCCGGACATCGAACCGGACGCGGAAAAGCTGGACCGCCTTTGCAGCCGGGAAGCGCTGGAGAAGGCGGACTTTACGCTGCACGGGATGAGCCTGGTGCTGCATTATCCGGCGGAGGCCCTCTACGAGGGGAAGAAGACCCTGATGCAGGTGACCTTCTTCTACCCCGAGATCCGGGACCGGATGACGGAAACGGCCTGGACGGAGACGGATAACCTGACTTATTATCACACCTGCGCCCTGACCTTTGACGACGGCCCCAGCGGCACCAATACGCCGAAGGTACTGAACAGCCTGATGGAAACCGGCGCCACGGCGACCTTCTTTGTCATCGGAAACCGGATCGCGGAATATGACTATCTGGTGCAGCGGGAACACGATGAGGGCCATGCCATCGGCAGCCATAACTGGCACCACGGCAATGTGACCAAATCGTCCAAAGGGTCCCTGCGGGCGATGCCGGAAAAGGTAAACAAGGCCCTGATCAAGGTCATCGGCATTCCGGTCCGGTATGACCGGGTGCCGGGGGGACGCTATCCGGCCATGATCAAGGCGAAGGTGGGCTGGAGCTATATTCAGTGGAGCCTGGATACCTATGACTGGCGGGGACGGAAGACCTCGGCGGTGATGAGTAAAGTAAAGAAAGCCATTCAGGACGGAGATATCATCCTCTGCCACGATATCAAGGACAATACCCCGGAGAGCACCCGGCAGATGGTGCGCTATCTGGAGGAAAACGGCTATATGCTGCTGACCATAGACGAGCTCTTCGCCAAGGATGGGGTGGAACTGCAGCCGGATACGGTCTATTACCGCTGCGTGGACGGGGATACCAGCAAGCGGAGCGATACATAAAAGCAGGACGCCTTCGGCGGGCCCCGCCGGCCGGCGCGATGAAACCGGGAGAGCCGAAGCCGTCAGGCCATGAACCCCAGATATTCGTTAAAGACGTTGAAGAGCATGTCCCCGGAGCAGACGGGGAGCTCGCCCTCCGATTCGCCTAAGGGCACAAAGGAAAACAGGTCCGCGCTTCCGGTCAGCACCAGGGCGGGCACCACATTGATCCGGGGTCCCAGCAGGATCTCCAGATAGGGAACGTATTTCGCCGCCTGGAGAACCTCCTCCGGATCAATTTTATTTTTCATTTTAAATTCCAGCGAGAAAGCATATCGGTCCCCGATGACCAGCACATCCGCGTACACCCGAATATACCGGGCCCGGTTCAGACGGGTCTCGAAGAGAATTTCCCAGTTTTCAAAGCCCGCACAGCCCATGGCTTTCAGATCGGTGAAAAGCTGACGCATGGTTTTCCGGCAGTCCAGAAAGGAATGGGTCAGGCCCCGCGTATCGTTCAGATTCCGGCCGATCCGGCGGCATCCCGCCTCCAGCTGGCTGAGCCATTCCGGCTCGCTTTGGGCGAGGAAATCCCGGACCTGCCCGTACCATCCGGAGAATTCATACAGCCCCTCGTGGGTGCGTCCCTGCCGGACCAGCGCGTGCCAGCGGTATTCCCGGTCCTGGTAGCATAATTCCCGCATCAGGGCGGACCGGACCAGCAGGCGGCTGATGTCCGCCTTATCCATATGCAGCAGCGCGGCCATCTCCCGGGCTTTGAGCCCGTCGCTCCGGGCAATGAGCGCATAGACCTGCTGCTCCCCCAGCGAAAAACGATTTTCAGGCTGCATCTTTCCGGGCGCCGGCATCATATCCGCTCCCGTTTCGGGAGGACAGTTCCCTGAGCCTCCTGCGGGCGGGCCATCCATTCATCCGCGCGCGCTCCTTTCCCCGGTCTTTTTCAGCATTGCGTTCCTTCCGAAATCTTTTCTGCGGCGCCAGTGTATCATCCTTTTTCCGTTGTTTCAACATCAGGCCCTTGTTTTTTGTGATTTCTGGTTGTTTTTTTGTAAAATTGTGTTATAATAACGGTTAGAAACGGCGAAAGCCGGAAAAGAAAAGGAGTCCTGAACATGAAAAAGTTTGTTTCCATTTTGCTTGCATTGACGATGTGCCTGTCCGTATTCTCCTTCGCCGCGGCGGAATCCGTGGAAGAGGTGATTGCCCAGGCGCAGACCATGACGCTGGAGGAGCTGTTCAAGAAGGCCATTGAAGAATCCAACGGCAAGCGGTTCGACGCGGTGGGCAACTCCAGCCGCGGCAAGAGCGTGCTCCCCCTGTTCGTGGAAGCGCTGCAGAAGATCGATCCCAGCTACACCCTGGATTATGAAGGCGGCTGGCAGCAGCCCAAGGAAAACAAGATCTTCGATCAGCTGACCGAGGATGTCAACGGCGCCAATCATGTCATGAGCATGACCCTGATCCAGGACGGCAACCAGATCCAGAGCAAGATGCTGGATACCGGCCTGCTGCTGAACTTCGTGCCCAAGGACTGGACGGAAGCCGAAGGCGTGGCCAAGGAGGGCAACGAGAATCCTCTGGCGCTGCAGACCCTGAATAAGGTGTTCATGTTCAACAATCTGGGCGAGAAGACCTACACCAACATGTGGGATTTCGTCCGTGAAGGCGAAGCTCCCCTGTTCATGGGCGTCAACTCCGAGCTGGTGGGCAAGAACTTCCTGTACATGATGACCAACGAAAAGTATGCCACCATCGCCAAGGAAGCCTACGAAGTCTGGGAAGGCAAGAACGCGGACGATGATGAGCTGATCGAGAGCATGAAGGAAGACGCTTCCGATCTGGGCCTGACGGGCGCGAACGTGGAATACGGTCTGGCGTGGGTCTATCTGTGGTGCGAGAAGTATAACGAAGAGACCGACGACGGCCCCATCTGCAACACGCTGGTGACCACGTCCGCCAAGGATCAGGCGGGCCTGCTGGTGTATTCCAAGCTGCGCAGCGTGGAAGAGACCGCGGAATCCTCCGTCAACAACATCACCGTGGCCGCCTATCAGGACGGATACGTGGGCATCGGCGGATATGCCTATAAGCACTATCTGATGCTGACCAAGACCAGCCCGCTGCCCTGGACCAGCTGCGCGCTGATCGCTTTCATGACCACCACCCAGGAAGGCTTCGCGGCCTGGGGCAAGGATATGGGCGGCTATGCGCCGGTGCCTGCCTGCATGCAGGACCACAGCCATGACGGCGGCGACGAATTCCCCGCCAAGAATGACCGCGGCTACGACTGGTGGCTGAATGAAGGCCATCTGGTGGTGGAAGAGCCCACCTACTGCGCGGCCGTTTCCGGAGCTATGAGCGACTGGATCGACGGTATTGTGGCCGGCAAGTAATTCTCTTCGGAAAATAAGCCATAAACCCTTTAGCGGGCGGCGCGTCGGAAAGACAACGGCACGCCGCCCTTTCCTTTCCGGCCGGCGGCAGCTCCCGGAGGCGGAGGATCCGCGGGGAGAAGCTCTTCCTGTTTTTTCCGTGCGGGAAAACGCCGAGGCCGGGACTCAACACAATGAAAGAGAGGGGGAGGAGCAATGACCACCGCAGCGGGCAGGGCCAGCAGTCTCCGCAGAACGTGGAACCGGTTCCGCACCTATATTACGAAACCCCAGAACGCGATTTTACTGGCGCTGGGGATTATCCTGACCATTACGACGGTTTTCCCCATGTTTACCATCGTCCGGGATACCGTGCGGCTCCATCCGGGCTCCATCGATACACAGGAAAAAGCCCTGGAGAGTCAGGTGGACGCGCTGGGGACGACCCTGACGACCTATAACTGGACCAACCTGTTTACGGATAAGATTACGACCCGGGTCGGCCGGGAAAGGGTGACCCGGAGCGTGTCGTCCATTTATCTGTGGACGCCGCTGATAAACTCCATCCTGATCAGCATTTTCGCCTGCTTCGGGGCGATCCTCTATGGCGGCGTATTTGCCTATCTGGTAACGAGGACGAACCTGAAATTCAAAAAATACCTGAGCTCCATCTTCATTTTCCCATACATCATGCCCCAGTGGACGCTGGCCGTTATGTGGCAGAACCTGTTTAACTCCAACGCCGTGACCGGGGGCAACGACGGGCTTTTCGTGGCGCTGTTCAATGTATATATGCCCCGGTGGTGGTGCGAGGGCCTGTTCCCTGTGTCCGTGGTGCTGGCCATCCACTACGCGCCCTTTGCCTATATCCTGATCGGCGGCATCTTCCGGAACATGGACGCCAACCTGGAGGAGGCGGCCACCATTCTGAACACGCCCCGGTGGAAGACCTTCTTCCGGGTGACGCTGCCCCTGGTGAAGCCGGCCATCCTTAGCACCATCCTACTGGTCTTCTCCAGCGCCATGGGTTCCTACCCGATTCCGCACTACCTGAAACTGGCCACCCTGAGCACCCAGTACGTCGGCATGAGCTCCAACCGGGCGGGACAGGCCAGCATTCTGGCGGTCATCATGATGCTCTTCGGGTTCCTGATTCTGATTGTGAACCAGAAGACCACCTCCGGCCGGAAGAACTTTACGACCGTGACCGGCAAGAGCGGTCAGAGCAGCGTGGTGAATCTGGGGGCTGCCAAGTACGTGGTCAGCTGCCTGTTTGTGCTGCTGACGCTGTTTACCGGCATTCTGCCCATCATCCTCTTCGCGGTGGAAACCTTCCTGCCCAACCCCGGAGACTATTCCTTCATCAAGTACGGCATCGCCGGACATACCACCACCAAGTGGTGGCTGACGTCGGAGAACGTGACGGAGAACGGCATGTACGGCCAGAAGGGTATCCTGTATAACCAGGATATCTGGAATGCCTTCGGCGGAACGTTCATCGTCGCCATCTGCTGCGCGCTGGCGGCGGGCACCATCGGAACCCTGATCGGCTACTGCGTCAGCAAGAACCGGCGCAGCAAATGGGCGGCCTATGTGAACAACATGGCCTTCCTGCCGTACCTGATGCCGTCCCTGGCGGTGGGCGTCGCCTTCTTTATCTTCGGATCCGGCGTCGGCATTTACAACACCTTCCTGCTGCTGATCCTGGCGGGCGTGGTCAAATACATTCCCTTTGCCAGTCGCAGCGCGCTGAATTCCATGATGCAGCTGAGCGGAGAAATCGAGGAAGCGGCCATCATCCAGGACATCCCCTGGTGGAAACGGATGACAAAGATCATTATTCCCATCCAGAAAACCTCCATCATCAGCGGATTCCTGCTTCCCTTCATGACCTGCCTGCGGGAGCTGACGCTGTTCATGCTGCTGTGCGGCCAGGGCAAGATCATTACCACCATGCTGGGATACTTCGATGAGATGGGCCTGTACGCTTTTTCCAGCGGCATCAACCTGATCCTGATTATCATGATCCTGATCTTCAATACGGTGGTCAATAAACTGACCGGCGCCAGCATCGACTCTGGCATCGGCGGAGACTGAAAAACAGAGAGGAAGATGAAACGTGGCAAGGATTGAACTGACGCATGTAACCAAGAGATGGGGCGGGTTCTATGCCGTGGACGACCTGAGCCTGCTGATTGACGATAACGCGTTTGTGACCCTGCTGGGGCCGTCCGGATGCGGAAAGACCACGACTCTGCGGATGATCGCGGGGCTGGAAACGCCGACAACCGGCAAGATCGTCATCGACGGGGTGACCGTATTCGACAGCGACGCGGGCATCAATATCCCCGCCAACAAGCGGCGGGTGGGTTTCCTGTTCCAGAACTATGCCCTGTGGCCCAATATGACCGTATACCAGAATATCGCCTTCGGCCTGAGCAATATCAAGGAGGCCGGCCTGTCGGTTACATCGGAGGGCGAACTGATCCGGAATCCGGAAGCCAAGGGGGAAGCCCGGAAGCTGACGAAGGAGGAGATTGACAAAATCGTGGCCCGGGTCAGCGCCATCGTGAAGATCCAGCCCTTTATGGAAAGGTATCCCGGAGAGCTTTCCGGCGGTCAGCAGCAGCGGGTGGCCATCGCCCGGACGCTGGCGCCCAGCCCCCGGGTGCTGTTTATGGACGAGCCTCTGAGCAACCTGGACGCGAAGCTGCGGCTGGAGATGCGCTCGGAGCTGCAGCGGCTGCATCTTTCCACGGGAAGCACCTTCGTATACGTGACGCATGATCAGATGGAGGCCATGACCCTGGCGACCCGGATCTGCCTGATCGACAACGGCGTGCTGCAGCAGTACGACGAGCCGCTGACGGTATACAACCGGCCCAGCAATACCTTCGTAGCGGACTTCGTTGGCAACCCGGCCATCAACTTCATGAACGCCAGGGGATCCCAGCAGGCGGACGGCAGCTTCCGCGTAAAGCTGCTGGACAGCTATGAGGCCGACTTTATCCCGAAGGAGAAGGTGGATATCGGCAGCTGGTACGCCGCGGCGGAGAAGGACATCGCCGCCTTCCAGGCCAAGGTCCGTCCGACGGAAAAGACCAACAAGGACGTGCCGTTCAAGTATCCCGTGGCCACGGTGGCGGATACGGCGGAAGAGACCAGGACGTTGGACAAGGAGGACTGGGTGATCGGCGTGCGGCCGGAATTCATCCGGATTTCGGACGACGGCCCCATCGAGGGTGAGGTCTTCTCGGCGATGCCCACCGGTATGGAAACCACGGTGCGGATCAAGGTGGGCAACTTCCTGCTGACGGGTGTGGTCTTCGGCGGCGTGACCTATAAAATCGGGCAGAAGATTCATCTGAATTTCGCAGGAGACGGCGCGACTCTGTTCTCCCGGGTCAACGGGCGGCTGGTGGGCTGCGGCCAGGTGAAGATCGGATAAACGGAAGCGAACAGACGGATGCAGCCTGCCGGATCCCCGACGCA
>CADBTC010000094.1 GCA_902797445.1 uncultured Eubacteriales bacterium
AAAGCCGCCCCCGTCCTTTGCCTTTCCCTTTTCGTCCCGGCTCATGGCATGATACTGCGCCGCCGTTTCCGCCGTCCGGGTCGGGGACTTCAGCCGCTCGCAGAGCTTTTCCCAGCGGACGGTAATGTTTTTCCAGCGATAGGCGCCGGCGCTGTCAGCGACAGCGATTTTAAAGTCGCGCATTCTCAATTCCTCACTTTGATTCCTTTCGTTCGTCTATTCCGTTTTCAGTCCTGCATACCTTGATGGCGGATCACATTCATCCATCCGATAGATAAGCCGCCCCAAAGGCCGTTTTTCCGTGGGAAAACAGAAATTTTCGCAAAAAGATTTCTGCATCCCCTTTTGTTCCTTTCTCAACCCGGCTCCTTTCATGCATGGCTTACGTTATACGCTCAGCTGAAGCTCAAAGGCTGCGGATCCTCGATGGCATTTTCTTCGAGCAGCTTTCCGAGCTCCTTCATGGCTTTTTCCTTCAGCGTATATACATTTCGCTCGCTATAGCCCATCTTCGCGGCGATCACATGGACCGTGGCGTCGTTTAAGTAAAAGTCCTCCAGCACCTGTTCTGCCATTGGAGAGGAAAGCTGAGCGAGCAGATTCCAGGTTTGCTCCCGGACGGCCTGCAGGTGGCTCATCTCCTTTGCCAGTTCCAGTTCCAGATCCGTCAGTCGGGCCATAATCTCCTCCCGGCCGGTCAGGGAGCCGCCGCTCACGGTGCCAAGAGGCCGGGACGAAGTCCCTTCCGCCATGTTCAGAAGGCGCTGGCGGTATTGGGCGCGGAACTGGTAGCGTTTCTCGATCTGGGCCACCGCCTGGAAATAGGACAGCGCCCGCTGGATATATTCATTCGTACTTTTATTGAATCTCATGCGTGTTTTCTCCTTTCGCCGGCTGACGGTTGAAAGGGAGGAGGAATGTCATCCGCTTGCCGCCTCCCGCATCTTATGGATCAGGTAATCCGGATCCGCATTCGTCAGCGTGCCAAACCAGCCGGAACGCATGAACCGCTCGATCTGGATTTTCGCCTTTGCCGCATCCCGGTTGTCGGGGTTTTGACGGAGAATCTTCAACGCTTCCATATAATCCCATCCCGCCTGGGCCACAATGGCGTTGGCCAGCTCCTGGTATCCGTCCATGATGGGTCCTCCTTTCCGTTTCGTGCCTTTGCCGCTTTTCCATTCGCATCACGTTTGCCATCGCGTTCCCTGCCGTGGGATCGCTGTACCATTCGATGTTCCGATACGTCATGCAGGGCAGCCTCCTTTCGCTTTGCGTTTCTGAAACGTTGTCCCGTTTCAACAGATAAGCAGCCAAACAGGTCGTTTTTCCGCGGGAAATGAAAATTTTCGCAAAAAAAAATTTTTCCTAAATCACGGAAAAAGGGCCGGCATGGCTGCTTATATCGTGAAAGGAGGGGGAAGAATGAAAACCCTATCGATCGATATTGAAACCCGCAGCGGATATGACCTGAGCAAGTGCGGCGCCTACAAATATGTGGAGAGCCCGGATTACGATATCCTGCTCTTCGGCTATTCCGCGGACGGCGGGGAGGTTCAGGTGGTGGACCTGGCGCAGGGGGAGAAGATTCCGGAGGAGGTCCTGCGGGCCATTGTGGACGAGACTGTCATCAAAACCAGCTTTAACGCGGCCTTTGAGCGGATCAACCTGTCGGCCTGGCTGCGGAAGAACCGGCCCGATCTGTTTGTCGGATACGGGCAGGAGGGGGATACCGTGGGGGCCTATCTGAATCCGGCTTCCTGGCGCTGCTCCATGGTGTGGGCCGCGTATCTGGGGTTTCCCCAGTCCCTGGAGGGAGTCGGAGCCGTCCTGAATCTGCAGGACCAGAAGATGGCGGAAGGGAAGAGCCTGATCAAATTCTTCTCGGCGCCGCGCAAGCTGACGGTCGGGGACGGAAGAAGATGGAACCGCCCGGCGGACGATCCGGAGAAATGGGAGACCTTCAAGGCCTATAACAGGCGGGACGTGGAGGTGGAGATGAGCATCCAGAAGAAGCTTGCCCCGTTCCCGGTGCCGGAGGCGGTCTGGGAGGAATATCACATGTCGGAGGAGATCAATGACCGGGGCATCGGGCTGGACCGCCGGATGGTGGAAAACGCCATCGCCCTGGATGCCCGGACGCGGGAGACGCTTTTTTCGGAGATGCGGCGCATGACGGGGCTGGACAATCCGGGCTCCGCCGCCCAGATGAAGCAGTGGCTCCTTCAGCATGGGATCGAAGCGAATTCTCTGGATAAGAAAGCCGTGGCGGACTTGCTGAAGACGGCGCCGCCGGAGGTGAAAAGGGCGCTGGAGATCTGGCAGCAGCTGTCCCGGACCAGCGTCAAAAAGTACATCGCCATGGAAAACTGCGTATGCGGGGACGGGCGGTGCCGTGGGATGTTCCAGTTCTACGGGGCCAACCGGTCCGGACGATGGGCGGGACGGCTGATCCAGCTGCAGAATCTGCCCCAGAACCATATGCCCGACCTGGCCGAGGCCCGGAGCCTGGTGAAGGAGGGGGATTTTGAAGCGATCCGGCAGCGGTACGGGGATGTGCCCGATACCCTCAGCCAGCTGATCCGGACGGCCTTCGTGCCGAAGGAGGGATATCAGTTCGTGGTATCGGACTTCAGCGCCATCGAGGCCCGGGTGATCGCGTACCTGGCCGGGGAAACGTGGCGGATGGAGGTTTTCCGCAGAAACGGGGATATCTACTGCGCCAGCGCCAGCGAGATGTTCCATGTCCCGGTGGAGAAGCACGGCGTCAACGGGCATCTGCGCCAGAAAGGAAAGATCGCGGAGCTGGCGCTGGGATACGGCGGCGGGGTGGAGGCGCTGAAAGCGATGGGAGCCCTGGACATGGGGCTGCAGGAGGAAGAGCTCAAGCCCCTGGTCACGGCCTGGCGGACGGCTAATCCGGCCATCGTGCGGCTGTGGCACGCGGTGGACGAAGCCGTCCGGAAGGCGGTCCGATGGCGGACGGAGACGGAGACCCACGGGATCCGGTTCCGCTGCGGGAGCGGCATGCTCTTCATCACGCTGCCCTCCGGGCGGCAGCTGGCGTATGTGAAGCCGAAGCGGGGCGTCAACCGGTTCGGCGGCGAATCCGTGACCTACGAGGGCGTCGGCGCCACGAAGAAATGGGAGCGGATCGAAAGCTACGGGCCGAAATTCGTGGAGAACATCGTGCAGGCCATCGCCCGGGACATTCTGTGCTATGCCATGCGGACGCTGCGGGGCAGCTTCATCTGCGGGCATATTCACGATGAGCTGATCATCGAGGCCCCGAAGGACGCCAGCCTGGAAGCAATCTGTGAAAAGATGGGACAGGTGCCGCCCTGGCTGCCCGGCGCGGTCCTGCGGGCGGATGGATATTGTACGGAGTGGTATCGTAAGGACTGAGTATATTTCCTGGAAGGCCTCGCTGTCGAAGAAGCCGGCCCCGGACTTGACAAAAACGACCGGGAAAGATATACTTTTATACAGATGCAGCGGGTACGCTGCGAACAAAATACATGGAGGGAGAACA
>CADBTC010000095.1 GCA_902797445.1 uncultured Eubacteriales bacterium
GATGGGCCACTGGGCAAACGCGGCCAGCAGATAGCTGCACAGGCACAGGATGCCGGAGGCGATCATAAAATTTGACAGGTTCACTTTTTCCCCATATTTTCCATACCACACCCGACTGAGCCCCATAAACACAGCGAAACCGCAGGCACCAAGCAAATCTCCCATGGTTTTGCTGACGCTCAGGGAGGATTCAGCGAAAGCGGAAGCCCACTGTGCCATCGCCAGCTCGGACGCACCCGCGCATACCATGAGGACGATAAACAGCCAGAAGATTTTAGTTTTCAGCAGCTGCCCGATCGTCATGCTTTTGCCTTCGCTGACGATGGGAACGATGGGGCAGGTGGCAAAATTGTAAATATTGTACAGGGGGATGACGGCCCAGATGCAGGCAAGAATACGCCAGTTATCCGTGCCGAAGACGAGAAAAAAGGCAGTGGAACCCAGAATCGTTCCGACAGCACCCCAGCAATAGAAGGAATGCAGCAGGCTCATCATCCCGGCTTTGTTTTCAAAGGGACAGGCTTCAATGATCGGACTGCATAGCACTTCGATCAGGCCGCTTCCTATGGCATAGACGATTACACAGAACAGGATGCCTGCAAACGGGTTCGGACAAAGCTCCGGCACAAAGGACAGCATAAGCAGTCCCGCTCCCGATGTGATTTGCGAAATGACGATGCTTTTCCGATATCCGATCCGATCCACAAAATTTGCGCTCAGAAAATCAACCGTCAGCTGAGTCAGGAAGAATGCCAGCGGAATCAGCGCCAGATCGGCATAAGAAATGCCATAGGTTCTGTAAAACGTGAGAAAAAGCAAAGGAGCGAAGTTAGCCGAAATCGCCTGCGTAACAAGCCCAAGATAGCAGGCCAGTTTTGTTCTTTGATAATTTGCTTGCCTTGTCATGTGATCCTCGCTCAAATATACAGAATGATGGCTTCGTAAGAAAAATCCAAGGCGGGGTCTACTCCCGCCAGGATCTTTGTTCCCGCTACAAGTCAGACCATCCTTTCAATAATAAGTATATCATATGGGTGTGGGAAAGTATATACACATCCTCCAACCTGAACGGCTTTTAGCATACGGGCTTCTGTTTGCCTGCTGCCTGATCGGAAGAGGACTCAGCAGCCTTTCCGTCCGCTCTTGTGATCCGCAACGGAGCAGGCACCGGGCGAACCATATTGAGCCTGATCCAAACGAGCCCCGCTATATTTTTACGGAGGTCGGCGTGGGTTACCGCATGGCGGACAGTGAAGACACGAATAGAAAAACGAATCAGTCGGATTCCGGGCTGCAGGCTTAACGGGCCGTTCCGAACCGCTGCAGCAGGATGAAAACAGCCAGAGCGGCGCTTAAAACGTCAGAAATACACTGTGCGGCCAGAATGCCGGAATACTGCCAGAGTGCTGATGAGGCCAGCAGAACCGCAACATATATCACACCCTGCCGGCTCAGGGACAGCGCAAGTGCCGGAGCAGCGTATCCGGAAGCCTGGCACAGGCAGGTGGTCAGCAAAACAATTCCCGCAAAGAGACTGCCGGCCGTCTGCCAGCGAAGCATGGGCAGCCCGATTTCAATCATCGCCGGATCCGGGGTAATCAGCCGAAGGACCGGGCCGCCGGCCAGAAACAGGAAAGCGGTCAGAATCAGCGCGACTCCAGAGAGAAAGAACAGACAGAACCGGATCAGCTTCCGGATTTCCGCTCTTCGTCCGGAGCCGTGCAGATAACCGATTAAAGGAACGCCGCCAAAGGCAAAGCCCACCAGAATCATCTGGGTGATCATGGTGACTTTCAGCACGATTCCCATTGCCGCGATCTTATCATCTCCGTAACCCAGCAGAAGCTGGTTCATCAGGATCGTGCACAGGCTGGTGGCGATGTTGGTGATCGCCGCTGTGATTCCGATGGACAGAATACTCTTCACAAAGGCTGCTTTTATGAGCAGGACCGGCCGCACCGAAATGGACTGACTGCGGTGAAGCACGACAGTCAGCAGAAACACATCCGCGCAGGCATATCCGATTACGGTGGCCAGTGCGGCTCCCGCGGCTCCCATGGGGGGGATCATCAGGGGATCCAGGATGATATTTACGACTGCGCCGATGAGGGTTCCGACCATGGAATGGGATGCCATGCCCTCGCATCGCAGCAGATTCATATGAATGAAATTAACCACAATCAGGGGAGCGCCGGCAAGCAGCATGGTTCCGTAAGCTCTCGCGTGGGGCAAAACGCTGTCGCTGGCGCCCAGCAGACGAAGAAAAGGCTCTCGAAGCAAAAGCAGCAGGCCGCCGGTGACGGCGCCGGTCAGGAGGGCAATCCAGAAGCAGAAGGCACTGACGCTTTTTGCGTCTTCCAGATGTTTCCCGCCCAACAGGCGGGAAAGAAGGGAACTTCCTCCCTGACCGAATATGTTTCCAAACGCCATCAGTATCATGAAAATCGGCGCGCAGACAGAAACGCCGGCCACCAGCAGTTCGTCGCCGGTCTGCGCGATAAAATAGGTATCCGCCAGATTGTAAACGATCGTAACGATGGAGCTGAGAACCACAGGCAGGGAAAGCCGAAAATAGACCGGAATCAGCTTTCCGTTCTCGAAAGGGTTGTCAGCTGTCCTGCTTTCCATCCGTATTCCTCCAAATGATCATACTATTTCAAAGCAAACCGGGCTTTGTTGTCCGTCTGACTGTCGGGACCGATAAAGACGTCGAAATCGCCGGGTTCACTGACATATTGCATGGAACGGTCATAGAAGCGCAGCATGTCTTCGGTGACGGAGAAGGAAACGTCCCTTTGCTCCCCCGGATTTAAGGTGAGTTTTCGGAATCCTTTCAGCATACGTACAGGGCGGGCGACGCTTGCGGCCAAATCGTGCAGGTATAGCTGTACGGTTTCTGTACCGGGGAGATCGCCGGTATTGGTGACGGTAACGGAGGCGGTGATGCTGCCCTGATTTGTCATACAGTCCGCGCTCAGTCTGACCGGCGAATACGCAAACGTCGTATAGCTCAGGCCAAAGCCGAAGGGATACAGCGGCTCGTTGGGGATATCCTGATACTTGGAGCCGAAGCGAAATGCGTGGTAATCGCCGTGAAAGGGTCTGCCGGTATTTAAATGATTGTAATGGATGGGCAGCTGCCCCACGCTGTAAGGGAAGCACATGCTCAGCCTGCCGCTGGGATTGCTTTCTCCCAGCAGCGTGCGTACCACGGCGGTTCCGCCCTCCGTTCCCGGCAGCCAGGCTGCCAGAATGGCTTTTGCCTTTTCTTTCAGCGGCCGAATATCGAGAGGCCGTCCGCCAAAGAGCACCACGATGATGTTCGGATTGACCTTTGCCACTTCATCCAACAGCCGAAGCTGACACTTCGGGAGGGTGATGTCTCCCCGGCTGGCTGCTTCACCGGCGCATTCCCGGTGCTCACCCAGGCAGAGGACCACCTTTTTCGCCTGCTTCGAC
>CADBTC010000096.1 GCA_902797445.1 uncultured Eubacteriales bacterium
AAGGCAGCCGCTTTTTCCGGCTCCCGCAGTTCATGGATCATCGCAGCCTCCGTCCTCCTGCACAACCGGATACACAAGCTCCGTGATATGCGCCCGCGCGTATTCCAGTTCTTCCTTTGTTTCAAACGCAAAGATCATCACGGCAATGGGTCTGACCGCGTCGATGATGTTTTTGACCCGATCCCCTTCTTTCTGCCCGTGCAGATATCTTGTCACCTGAAGATGTTTGCGGATGCCTTCATCTATGTGGATTTTTATAAACACCCCGTCTTTTTCGCTGAAAACGGAATGGTCCAGCAGATAATGCCAGCGTTGTTCCCGTTTGCTGTTTTTCACCTCTTCATAGTATGCGGTATCACCCACAGCCGTTGTAACCAGCAGCTTTGCCAGATTGATTCCCGTGAAGAACTGCACCGTTTGAGGCGTATAATGTCCCGCGGGCCGGGGATTGATCTCGATGATAAAAAAGCGCTTTTCCGGCGTAAAAAAACCTTCCACGTCAAAGTCCCCGATCCTGACCCCGGCCTTCCTGAGCACAGCGGATACAGCGCGTTTATATTCCGCTTCTTCCTGCTCGGACAAGGCCGCCGGATAGACGTCGTATACCGGGCGGAGCGGCGCCTGGGGAAGCCTGTAGCAATACCGGATTCCATCCCACAGGATTTCTTCTCCCATCACAAAAAGATCGCTCTCAACAACCCGAAGCGATGGATTCTCTATGCATTCTTCAACACACACCGATCCGTTCCGGGAGGTTTGGGATGCCTCCCGAAACGCCCGGTCGGCCTCCTTCATGTCGGAAAGCGTGGTCATCCCGTGAGAGGATGAAGACAGCATCGGTTTCACGATAACGGGCAGCCGGAAATCCCTGCAGGCTTCTTTCATCTCCTCCGGTCCGGTCACAACCGCATGCTTTGGATAA
The DNA here is from genome assembly GCA_902797445.1 of uncultured Eubacteriales bacterium. Taxonomy (GTDB): domain Bacteria; phylum Bacillota; class Clostridia; order Christensenellales; family Aristaeellaceae; genus Aristaeella. The sequence continues at coordinate 923 of CADBTC010000096.1, forward strand.
AAGACCCCTGACTGTTCCTGCAGCGTTCGGAAAGCATTTTTCGAAAGGAGTTTTTCCACGGAAGCCACCGGATTTCCGGGCAATCGCAGCGCTTCCGCGACCTTCGCCGCGGGAATCACCGCCGGATCGCACACTCCGATCACCCCGTCGATATTTCCCGCCGCTGCAATCCGCACAAGCTGTTCCGCGTCGTCCCAGTCTGCCTGAACGATTCTGTCCGCAGAGACCCCATCGGCGGAATCCCCCGGCCGGGCGCAAAGCAGCGTTTCATAACCGGCCGCTTCCGCCTCCTTCAGGACCATTTCCAGCCGCTCATCCGGCACGGTGCTCAGTATCATCAGCGTTTTCATGCGTTCTCCTGCCCTCTGTGATTTGCAAAAAACAGTTCATTCCGGTTATAACCGGTGGTCGCAATGTAGGAAGTGTGGGTCGCAGCCACAATCACACTGTCCACCACATATTTCAGGAAGGAATACTGGCCGGCATTTTCTCCCGTAATGTTCAGGCGCTGCCCGTCGTCCCGGAAGATCATTCGTACCCCTTTGGGCTCCTCGATGAGGGTGCATTCCACCCAGACCGCTTTTCCATCGTTTTGCTGGCGGATCAGGTTGATCAGATCCTCCATGCAGACCCCGGCCATCAGCATGTCCGGGATGTTCTTTTCCCGGAACAGGCGCAGCGCGGTTTCCGACACGGCAGAGGATATGCCTTCTTCCGTCCTGAAGGCATAAATATGGATGTCCCTGTCCTTCTCTCCGGAAAACAGCAGCGGATAGTTTTCCCGCCCGTATCTGGCAAGGACGATGCCCGATAAAAGGAGAACGGAAAGGCAGCCGGATGCCGACAGGCCAATCCAGAGGAAAGCGGGATCCTGCCCGCTGATTTTCCAGAGGAAAAGCGCGGTGCCCACAGGCAGCAGCAAATCGGATATCAGACTGACCGCGATCGCCAGCCTGGATGCGCCGATCAGAAAATAATAAACAAAAAGCAGGGTAAGCTCGGCTGAAAAAACAATCCCGAGGCTCATGATTCTGACAGCGGCAATCCCCTGGCTGATCACAGCGCTGTCTCTGATGCCGAAAAGCGCAAGGGTCGGAACGGGAAAAACAAAGATCAGCAGCGCGCACACTGCACCGATGACCGCCATATCCCGGCTCAGGCGCTTCACCAGAAACCTGGCGGCTTTTGTATTGCCCTCGCTGGTCAGTGTGCCCATAAACGGCTGGAGGGTCATGGAAATCCCCAGAAATACGGTGGAAAGGCCAGTGATATTCTGGCAAACCGCCCAGATCTGGAAGGTGCGGCCGTCACATGCTGAAAGGATGAACAGGTTGATGATCCCGATCGCGGCCGCCGTGATGATAAACTTTGACGCGCGCACGATCCCCCTGCTGATGATGCTGAAAAAATCCGCGCGGGAAAAATGGAAAACAAAGCGGACTGTATTCTTCGGATTGAAAAACCAGGAACAGATCAGAAACAGGTAAGCAATTTTGCTGATCAGCGTCGCCGCGGCAATCCCCATAATACCAAACGGGTGTGCCAGCATCAGGGACAGCACGATATTCAGGATGATACACGCGATATCCGAAAAAGCGGACCGCTTCTCGCCGCCGTCGGCGATCACGATATTGCTGAGTATGCAGCTGACCGGAAAAAGGAAAAGATAAAATGACGCCGCCGGATAATAGCGGTCCAGGTAGCCGGCGATTCCGGGAGACGAGGAGGCGGCTGACAGAAAAAAAGGCTTCAGCAGCAGGGCGATAAGGGTCGAGAGCGCGCCAAGCATCAAGGCCATCACAATGCCCTGGCTGAAGATTTCATCCGCTCTTCTTTTTTCAAACTGCCCGATCCTGCGGTTATAATTGACCATTGTGCCCGAATTGACAATCGAGGCCACAAAGGACGAAGCGAAAATCAAAGGGGAAAACAGGCTGATGGCCGAGAAAGCCTCGGTTTCGATCAGGTTGCCGGCAATGATGGAATCCGTCAGGGACGCGGCATACACCACTGCCTCTACGGAGAGGGAGGACAGTAAAATGGAACGGTATTTTTTCAGCAGAATGAGCGGCCCTGTCTCCTGCAAGATCATTGGATCTCTCCCTTTTTCCCGGACGTCCCGCGCCCCGAATCGGAGCATTCGTAAAAACAGACAGGCTTCCGCCCGCCTGCGGATATCCGTTGTCCGCAGGCGGGCGGTTCCAGTGCGGCCGGCTTGCGCTTTTGCAGACGGCCGCTCAGTATATCACTTTCCAAGATCATACACACTGCGTACCCGAAGATTCTTCGCCTCGCCCCGCAGGACGCGGAGGCGTTTTTCACCCGCATTCATATCAAAGGCATTGTCAGACAGCAGCATGTCCGGATCGTCGGACTCTACCCATACCTGACGGGCAAAAGCAGCCGCATGCACAACGATCTCGTCTCCCTCCGCGCGGGCCGCCAGCTGCGGGTCAAGGAAGTCAAAATGCTTCGGCGCGCAGAAGATCGCGGTTCCCTCGCTGACGGTCTCTCCCTCCACGGTGAAGTCAAAGCTGACATAATGCCCGGTGAGGGTCGCGTCCTCGAAGGTAAGCTGATCCAGCCATTTCGCGGACAGGGCGGGAACGGTCAGCTCGGCCCTGCCCTCCCGGAGGGTGGCAGCGTCCGCGGTCCGCAGCGCCCAGTGTACCACGCCGGTCACGTCCTGCATGGTCTCGTTCACGACATTCAGACGCACGCTGCGCTCAATGGGCGTGGTACGGTATTCATTGATCTTCGGGTTCTGGCTCAGTTCGCCTTCCTCCTCAGCGGAGATCATGACAGGCGCGAAGAAGCGCTTCGCCGCGTAGTGCATGGCCTTCCAGCGGCCGAAGTAATCGATGGATGCCCAGCTCGCCACAGGCCAGATGTCGTTCAGCTGCCAGATGATCGAACCCATGCAGCGTCCGCGATTGCGCCGCCAGTGTTCCACGCCGTAGCG
>CADBTC010000097.1 GCA_902797445.1 uncultured Eubacteriales bacterium
GACCTTATCCGCGATCCGCGCGATCGGCGCCTTGGTCGCCGCGGCGTCGGAGACCATCCGGATGATCTGGCTGAGGGTCGTGTCCTCGCCCACCCGGGCAGCCCGGCAGGTCAGGAAGCCGGACTGGTTCACCGTCGCGGCGGAAACCGGATCCCCCTCGGCCTTGTCGACGGGGATGCTCTCGCCGGTGAGGGCGGATTCGTCCACGGAGCCGCTGCCGGAGAGGACCGTGCCGTCCACCGGAATATGATCCCCCGGCCGGACCACGAACACGTCCCCGATCCGGACCTCCTCGATGGGCACGGTGACTTCCTTCCCGTCCCGCAGGAGCACCGCGGTTTTCGGCGCCAGCTTCATGAGCCCCTTCAGGGCGTCGGTGGTTTTCCCCTTGCTGCGGGCTTCCAGCATCTTGCCCACGGTAATAAGGGTCAGGATCATGGCCGCGGATTCAAAATAGAGCTGATCCATGAAGCCCGTGACGGCCGCGTGATCGCCGGCCGTGAGGGCGGCCGTCATCCGGAAGAGGACCGCAACGCTCCACGCGAAGGAGACGCCGGACCCCATGGCGACCAGGGTATCCATATTCGGGGCCTTATGGATGAGGCCCTTCCAGCCGGAGAGAAAGAATTTCCGGTTGATCAGCATGACGACGGCGCTGAGGATCATCTGCAGCAGGGCCAGCCCGACGTGGTTCCCCCGCAGGAAGGACGGCACGGGAAAACCCCACATATGCACGCCCATGGAGAAATACATCAGCACCAGCAGGAAGCCCAGGGAGGTCAGCAGGCGCTTTTTCAGCTTTGGGGTTTCCGTATCCTGCAGGGCGTCCTCCGGGGAGGCAGCCGGAGCCGCCGCGTTTCTGGCCGCGCTTTTCGGGGCGGCGCCGTAGCCCGCGTCCTCCACGGCCTTCACGATGGCCGCGGGGGAGGCCGTCCCCTCCACGCCCATGGAATTGGTCAGGAGGCTGACGGAGCAGGCCGTGACCCCCGGTACCGCGCTGACCGCTTTTTCCACCCGGGCGCTGCAGGCGGCGCAGCTCATCCCGGTGACCTGATACTGTTCCATCTGTTACATCAACCTTTCCAGCGTTTCCATGAGTTCGTCGACCACCTGATCCCGGCCCTCCCGGATGTCCCGGACGACGCAGTGCTCCATATGGGAGCGGAGCAGCTCCCGGTTAAAGCTTTTCAGGGCGGAGAGGGCGGCCGCGGACTGCATCAGGACGTCGTTGCAGTAGGCGTCCTCGTCGATCATCTTCCGCAGGCCCCGGATCTGGCCCTCGATCCGGCTGAGCCGGTTGGCCAGGCGGCGCTTCTGTTCCTCGCCGCGGACGGTATGCCGGGCGCAGCAGGACATTTCTTCAGGCATGGTTTCTTCTTCCTTTCCATATACCCCCAGGGGGTATATGGATTGTAGCGCAGCGCGTCCCGTTTGTCAACTCCCTCTGGATGTTTTTTGAGGCGCAAAAGTCAGCGCCGGGCGGCGGGCAGGCAGCCGGGAGCGGCGCGGCCCCGCTTTCAGCGCTGCGCAGCCGTGAAAATGCAGGTTGCGTTTTCACCCGGAAATTTCTATAATGATAAGAACGGCTCCGAAAAAAGGGGCCGGGTGGGAAGGAGGATGCGGCTTGCGCAGGAAGGACCGGAATCAGTACATTTTTGTGCCGGAGAAAAGCCGGCGGAAGTCGGAAAGCCACGGGCTGCGCAACGCCGTGCTGGCATTCCTGCCGATTCTGATCGCGGCCCTGCTGATCGGGAACTTCATCGTTTCCAACCACGTGCGGTTTGAGCAGATGCGGCTGACGGTACTGAATCTGCCGGAGGACCTGGAACAGTATTCTATTCTGCATCTGAGCGACCTGCACGGAGCCGTGCTCGGGGAGCATCAGAAGGCCCTGAAGACCGCGCTGGGGACCACCCGATACTCCTGCGTCATCATGACGGGGGACATGCTGGGACCGGACGGGGACACGGAGGCCCTGATGGATCTGATCGCGCTGATGCCGGAGGCGACGCCCAAATACTATGTGCCCGGGGATACGGACGGACTGTATCTGGATGAGGAAGCGCACGGCAGCCTGTCCGTTTATCAGCCCTGGGCGGAAAAGCTGATCGCGGCCGGGGTCACGATTCTGGACCGGCCCGTATCCGAAACCCGGGGGAAGGGGACCATCTGGTTCGTGCCGGAGGAGGTCTATACCCTGGATCTGGACCGGATGCGGGAGGTGTATCAGGAGCAGCTGACGGACATGAACCGGCGGGCCACGGCGCAGACGGCGGACGATGCGGCCAGGCGGCGCGTGCTGGAATACGAGATCGCCCGGATGGACGAGATCCGGGAGAGCCGGAAGCTGTTTCAGCCGGAGCACATTCAGGTGGTGCTGACCCATACCCCGCTGACGGAGGAGTACGTCCGGGATATGATTACCTGGGGCAGCAAGGAGGATTATTTCTCCATGCGCTACGCGGGGCTGATCCTGGCGGGGCACTATAACGGCGGACAGTGGCGCATCCCCCTGAAGGGGGCCGTCTATGTGCCGGAATTCGGCTGGTTTCCCGATGACGAGAAGGTCCAGGGGCTGAGCCATCCGGGGGGTATTCCCCAGTACATCAGCCCCGGGCTGGGATCGGATCCCCATTATTCCTATCAGCCGGGGCGGCTGTTCAATCCCCCGACGATGACGCTGATTACCCTGACCAGGAAAGCAACATAAAAGGAGACCATATGAAGGGATTCCATTTCGGAGGCGGACGGAAACGATACGAGATCGACATGACGGAGGGACCGCTGCTGCCGAAGATCCTGCAGTTTTCCCTGCCGCTGATGCTGACGGGCATTCTGCAGCTGCTGTATAACGCGGCGGACGTCATCGTGGTGGGAAACTTCGCGGGGCATACGGCTCTGGCCGCGGTATCGTCCACGGGATCCCTGATCAACCTGCTGGTGAACGTATTTATGGGGCTGAGCGTCGGGGCCAGCGTGGTGATCGCCCGGTATTTCGGCGCCGGGGACGTCGGACGGATGCGGAAGGCGGAGCATACGGCGATGACGCTGGCGCTGTTTATGGGCGTGGGCGTGGGAATCATGGGCTTTTTCCTGGCCCGGCCCATGCAGCAGCTGATGGACAGCCCGGCGGACGTGATCGACGGGGCGTCCCTGTATGTAAAGATTTATTTCCTGGGCATGCCGGCCAACATGCTGTATACCTTCGGGGCGGCGACGCTGCGGGCCGTGGGGGATACGAAGCGGCCCCTGTATTATCTGACGATTTCGGGGCTGGTGAATATCGCGCTGAACCTGGTGCTGGTGATCGTGTTTCACATGGGGGTCGCCGGCGTGGCCATCGCGACGGTGGCCAGCCAGGTGGTCAGCATGGTGCTGGTGCTGCTGTGCCTGATCCGGTCCCAGGGGGTCACCCGGCTGGAAATCAAAAAATACCGGATCGACAGGAAGAGCGCCCTGGA
>CADBTC010000098.1 GCA_902797445.1 uncultured Eubacteriales bacterium
CCCGGCTTTCGCACCTGGCCGCAGGCATAGAGCAAAGCTTCGCTGAGGGTGGTTTTCCCCGCGTCCACATGAGCCAGCAGGCCCACCACCAGATGCCGCTCTCCCACGGTCTTTCCTCCTTTCCTAACGAACACAGGGGACGGCTCTTCGTGTTCGATGAACCACCCCCCGTTTTAGCCTGTCACAGGCTGCCCCGCATAATCGAAAGAATCAAGTCCCGGCTGTTAAAAAAGGGGGCCAGGCGGCTGGCCGCCAGCAGCTCATCGATTCCCTTAACAGGCACCATGGTCTGAACCAGAGGCAGCAGCGCAAAGGCCAGGAAACACAGCAGCGCGCCCCGCAGCAGCCCGAACACGCCTCCCGCCAGTGCATTCATCTGCTTGAGTACCGGAAAGCGAAAGACCACCTTCAGGAAATTCAGTACCAGATGCAGCGCCAGGAAGCAGACCAGAAAACAGGCCAGGAAGCAAAGCACATTCACCACCGCGCCGACAATGGTCTGGCTCACATAGTCCCCCACCCGTGTCAGGCCCAGGCTCTGATAAACCTGACCCTGCAGATTGGTCTGCAGCAGGGCGCTCAGAGGCGCCGGCAGATTTACCCGGGTCAGCACATCCGCGATCGTGCTGCTGTTCAGCGCACTGACACTGGTCTGTGCCAGGGTCTGATCCCCAATGCGGGTTCCAGCGTCCGTATAGGACATCAGGGTCTGCAGAACCTCCGGATGGCTCTGAACCCATTCCACAAGCTTTGGATTCAGCCAGGAGGTGATTCCCAGCGACAGCACGCATCCCCCCAGCGAGGCGACCGAAGCAATGAAGCCCCTGTACAGCCCCACCAGGACACTGATCCCAAGGATCGACAGAATCACAATATCAATGATGTTCAAGCGATTTTCCCCCGTTCTCAGTAAATGCCCGCCATGGCCTGGGTCAGCAGCGCCATGGCCATCGCCACCTCGGACTGGCTGGGGCTCTCCTTCATGATAACCGCCTCCAGCGAAGATGCCGCACTGTTGATAGCTTGCCAGGCCGCGCTTTGCGGATCCAGGGTCTGCAGCATGCTTTGCGCACTGCTCAGCAGCACCTTCGCATCGCTGATCAGGGCCGCCGTGGTAGCGGAAACGCCGCTGGTCTGGCTGTCCGCGTTATGATAGGTGCACACGATCCCGGAGGAGGCCGCCGCTGTACCCAGATACTGCTCCAGCACCTCCTGATACGGCGTGCCGATAAAAGAATACAGCGGGTGCCCTGTGGGGATGGTAATCACGCCCCGCAGGACCTGATTCGGACACCAGGGGGAGGCCAGCATCCCCGTCTCAGCACAAACCGTCTCCGTGGTATGCATCTGGCAGTACACCCGAGGCTGGGTGCCATCCGCCCAGTAGTCCGTCACCGTGCCGTATCCCATGGCGTCATGCCGGCAGGCGTCGGTAGCCAGCTGCCCGCTGACGGCGCAGGTTTCCACCCGGACCACATGATAATCCGAGGCGTTTCCTTCCAGGATCTCTTTATTCGGCAGCCCGGCATGCAGCCTGCTCATATACGCCTGCCAAAGCGGCGCCGCCGCGCCGCTGCCGGTGGATTTGGAGCTCAAGGCTTTATAGTTGTCATGTCCCACCCACAGGGCGGAGGCGTAGTATCCCGTCATCCCGGCGAAGAACACGCCCTTCTGATCCGAATTGGTCCCGGTTTTGCCGCCGACGGTCTGCCCTTTGATCCGGGCGGAACCGCCGGTTCCGGAGGAAACCACGGTTTTCAGCATGTCCACGATCATCCAGCTGGTGCTGTCGGAAAAGACCCGCCGTCTCTCCTGATACTGGTGCCCGTCCCAGACCACATTTCCGTTCGAGTCAGAAATGCCAAGCACGGAAATGGGCTCCTGATAGACGCCTCCGTTGGCCAGAACCCCGAAGGCCACGGTCATCTGCAGCGGGGTGATCCCCGAAGAGCCCAGGGACAGGCCAAAGGGCGTAGCGTCGATATGATTATCATCAATCCCCATCCGGTGCAGAAAATCCACACTCCGGTCTACCCCCACCTTGTTCAGCAGCGTATAGGCCGCTGCCGTGTTGTGCGATTTCGCCATGGCTGTACGCAGGGTCTCCGGCCCCACGTATCCGCCCCCGCCGTAGTTCGTCGGCCAGGAGTCGCTGCCCTTGGCGTCCTTCCATCCGGCAATGGGCAGGGGCATGTTGTAGGCGATGGACGCCGGGCTGCCCCCCAGCTCCAGGGCCGGGGCATAGACGGCGATCGGCTTAATCGAG
>CADBTC010000099.1 GCA_902797445.1 uncultured Eubacteriales bacterium
AGGGCGATCTCCATCATTTCCCGGAAGCTGACCTGCCTCTCTTCCGCAGGGAGCGCCTCCCCGGTTACAAGGCTGTCCGAAATCGTGCAGATGCACAGGGCATTCTTCCCCGCCCTGGCCGCATTCAGATATAAGGCCGCCGCCTCCATTTCAACCGCGAGCACGCCCAGTTTCTTCAGCGCCGCGCTGTTCCCGCTCTCGTCATAGAACGTGTCCGAAGAGTAAATGGGGCCGCAGACGATCTCCTTCCCGATTTTTTTCCCGGCTTCCACCGCCTTGTTCAGCAGTGTATAGCTGCAGCTCGGGGCCATATGCCCCCGAAAGCCGAACTGATCCCCGAAATGAGAATCCGTATAGGCGCTCATGGCGGCGACGATATCCCGGAGCTTCAGACTCCCCTGCAGCGCTCCCGCGGAACCGATGCGGATGATATTTTTCACGTCGTAGAAGTTGAACAGCTCATAGCTGTAAATGCCGATGGCGGGCATGCCCATGCCGCTGGCCATCACAGACACCTTTTTCCCGTGCCAGGTGCCGGTATAGCCCTGGACGCCGCGCACGTTATTGACCAGCTGCGCGTTTTCCAGATAGGTTTCCGCAATGAACCTGGAGCGCAGCGGGTCTCCGGGCATCAGGACGGTATCGGCAAAGGCGCCGGCCGGAGCGTTGATATGGGGCGTCGGAATATGGGAACTCATCAGGATACCTCCTCTGTTTCATATATCTGCTTCAGGCCTGTCTCAGCTTTTCCGCTGTGGCAGCCAGCGTTTCCAGGTTCACCAGTTCGATGGATCCATACGGCGCGGAGATCAGATTTTCAATGGAAGCCCGGTAGGCATCCACCGGGATCATCAGCCGGCCGAGGTACGCCCGGTCCGCTTCCTGTCCGTTCTGCCGCGTAATTTCCTGGCTCATTCTGATCCACAGGTCATTGACCAGATCCGAAAGGATGGATGCCGTCTCCTCCGGATAGAGACAGAAAGCATCTCCTTGGGCCGTCATTCTTTGCAGCGCACGCATGATCATGGGCGCCCAGGCCTGCTTCAGCGCCACCTGATACGCAGCCAGAATGCTCTGCCCTTCCGGCATGGCCAGCACCGGCAGCAGCATGCGCAAAAACGCCAGTCCCTCCCCCGCAAAGGGAATCATACCGGACAGGAGCCGGTTCATCCATTGCAGGCCGCTTTCGCTCTGTTCCGCCGGCCCCAGGCTTTCCGCCGCCTTTTCCGCCCGGCTTTCGCAGATTGTCTGCAGAACCAGCGCCTTGCTTTCAAAATGATGGTAAAAGCTTCCCTTGCTCAGATTCAGCCGGTCCAGAATATCCTGCACACCGGTCTGATCATATCCCCGTTCCGTAAACAGCATTTCCGCCGTTTCGAGAATCTGTTTTTTGCGTAAATCGCCTTTAATCATTATGTTTTTCCCGCCTTCCGTTCTCCCCGGCCCGGATGCCGCTGAGGAAAGCAAACATTAGATTATATCCCCCGCAGTCTCCGTCCACATTCAGGATTTCTCCCGCAGCGTGAAGGCCGGGCCAGATCCGGGATTCCATGTTTTCCGGCCTGAAGAGCCCGCAGTCCGCCCCGCCGGCCATGACCTGCGCCCGTTCCATTCCCTCTGTACCCAAAATGGGGATCCGGTAATGCGCCAGGGCGTCCGCCACATTTCCAATCTGCTTTTCGCTCAGCTGGCCGATTGTTTCGCCCCGGAGGGCAAGACCCGCCTGTTTGCATACCGCGTATGCCAGTTTATCCGCGCACAGCCCCCGCAGCAGGGACTGGGCCATGTCCTTCGGAAACAGCGCCGCACGCTCCAGCAGGGTCCGCTTCAGTGCCTGCCGGTCCGGAAACAGATCCCGGACAAAGTCCGCGAACAGCACCGCGCCGCCCGATTCCGGCAGAAAACGGGCGCACTGCATGACGCAGATGCCGCTGATGCCCGTATCGGTGAACAGCATTTCCCCCTGCTCCCGGTGCAGAACCTCTCCTTCCGGGCTTTCCAGAGACACCCGGCACTTCACCCGCAGTCCGGACAGCCCGGAAATGGCCTTTTTATCCGTTTTCAGAGGAACCAGCGCCGGCCTGGCCGCTGCCATCCGATGCCCCAGGCGTTCCAGCCAGGGCCAGGCGGAGAAATTTCCGCCCAGTTTTGCCTGCGCGCCGCCCCCTGTGGCGAGAATCACCCGATCCGCGCGCAGGGAGGTTCCATCCGCAAGGCGAAGGATGAACGCGCTGCCATCCGGTTCCACATCCGTCACTGACGCCCCGGTCCGAATCTCCGTATCAAGCCGCCGCATCTCCGCCCGCAGAACGTCCAGTACCGTTCCCGCGAGAAAAGTGCAGGGATACCCCCGGCCGTCCGAATCAAAACGAACCGGCAGCCCCAGGCTGCGCCAGAACGCCAACGATTCCCCCAGGGGATCCGGCCCCAGAACGGCTGCCGCAAAATCCGGATCTCCGTAGTAAGCCTCGGGATGCCGGTTCATCAGATTGCACCGCCCGTTCCCGGTGGCGCTCAGCTTTTTTCCGGTCCGATCCAGCGCTTCCAGCAGAATCACCCGGTCCCCCTGTCTTCCCGCGGCAATGGCCGCCGCCATACCGGCGGCTCCGCCCCCAATGATTCCAACGGTTCCCGGTTTCATCTCCGCCTCCGTCATACGCCGGTCTGTTCCGTCATATGATAAATGGACTTCAGTTCATTTGTCAAGTCTCCCGCCTCTGTATGAACGATCAGCGGCGGCATGGGCTGCAGCAGCGGCTTTGCGTCCTTGACCGCCTCCATCAGAACCAGGTTGGCCGGATGCCGCAGATCGGGGTAGACCAGCCGAAAATGCTTCGGTTCCAGATGCGCTTCCTTCAGCGCCGTCATCAGGCTGAACATCTGTGCTGCCGGATAAACCAAAAACAGTTTTCCCTTTCCCCTCAGCAGATAAAAGGCCGCCTGAAAAAAATCCCGAAGGGTATGTTCCCCCTGGTGGCGGGCAGTGGTGCGGGCCGGATCCTGATTCACCATGGACCGCCCGGGTATCCCGTAGGGCGGATTGCAGACAGCCGTGTCAAAGCTGCATCCGGGCAGCAGCTGCCGGATGTCCGCCACATCCGCGTGCAGAATGTCCACCCGCTCCGCAAGCCCATTCAGGGCCATGGTCCGCCCGGCCATCTCCGCCATTTCCGCCTGGATTTCGACCCCCAGAAAGGATTTTCCCTTTCCGCGGCCGATCAGCAGCAGCGGAAGGATCCCGGTACCCGTTCCCAGATCTGCCACCCGATCCCCCGGCCTGACGGCGGCAAAATCAGCCAGCAGGACCGCATCCATTCCA
>CADBTC010000100.1 GCA_902797445.1 uncultured Eubacteriales bacterium
AAACGTCAACGCTGTGCATGGAGCTTTGAGTATGCGATGAAAGTTGTTCAACAATGGGCACTGGGTTCGTAAGCGATTGCCCTGACAGAAAAATAACTACGCATTGACAAAAATCGGAAAACTCGTATCATAGGTAGGGTGGACAGCTTTATTCTTCAGGAAGGGAAGGACGGCCTTTGATCCAGACCCTGGATTTATCCGACCAGCATATGGAAGCCTATATGGCGCTCTTCGGCATGAATGACGAACATATCTCTCTCATTGAACGGGAGTACGGGGTTTCCCTGGCCCTGAGGGGGAACCAGATCCAGATTTCCGGCGGGGAAAAGGAAGCAGCCTGGGCGGCGGAAGCCGTCCGCATGCTGCTGGATATGATTCGCAGAGGAGAGACGGTGGACCGGCTCCGTGTCCGATATGTGCTGAGCATGGTGCAGGAAGGGCGGACAGATCTGACGGAGGAGAGCCTTTCCAATATTGTGGCCGTGACCCACAGGGGAAAGCAGATCCGGGCGAAAACGCTGGGGCAGGCCCAATATGTGGAAACCATCCGAACCCATGATCTGACCTTTGCGACGGGACCGGCGGGAACGGGGAAAACCTATCTGGCCATGGCCATGGCGGTTGTAGCCCTGCGGAATAAGGAAGTCGAACGGATTATTCTGACCCGTCCGGCGGTGGAAGCGGGGGAGAAGCTGGGCTTTCTGCCCGGAGACCTGACGCAGAAGGTGGATCCCTATCTGCGCCCGCTGTATGACGCGCTGTATGAATTTATGGGTCCGGACGCCTATCAGCGGCTGACGGAGCGGGGAATTGTGGAAGTGGCCCCGCTGGCCTATATGCGCGGCCGGACGCTGTCCGACGCCTTCATCATCCTGGACGAGGCCCAGAATACCACTTCCGAGCAGATGAAAATGTTCCTGACGCGTATGGGATTTCGCTGCCGGATGGTGGTCACCGGCGATATCACCCAGACGGACTTGCCTTTCGGCCACAAATCCGGGCTGGCGGAGGCGGTGGAGCTGCTGCGCGGCATTCCGGAAATCGGAATCGCCGAGCTGACCGTGAAGGATGTTGTCCGGCATGAGCTGGTTCAGCGGATTATCGAGGCCTACGACGCCCGGCAGGCGAAGGGGAGGGCCGACAGGAAAGGAGAGGGCTGAAGGTGGCTCCGAAAGGGAAGAAAAAAGAAAAACCCTTGCGCCGTCTGGGCGGATGGCTTCGCTCCGATGACGCGAAAAACGCGTTGATTATCCTGATCGCGGGTCTGATCATCTTCGGGATTTTCAGCCTGGTCTGCGCGCCGAAACGGTATGATCTGACAGTGGGATCCATCGCCCGGGAAACCATTAACGCCTCCAAGGACGTGGTGGATGAGGTCACCACGGAAGAGCGGCGAAACGCGGCTGCGGCCGCGGTGGTGCCCACTTACGTATTCGAAGAAGAGGTCATGGAAGAGGTCATGGACTCCCTGGAAAATACGTTCGGGGAGCTGCGGACGGTCCAGCAGTACGCCCAGACCATCAAGGATGAAAACGGGGAACCCAGGCGCACCTTTACGGATGCGGAGATCGAATACGCGGCAAGCCTGGTGACCCTGATCTCAATGAACAAGTATCAGATCATGACCCTGATGCGGACCTCCACCGAATCCTTTGAGGATATGGTTCAGACCGTGAATACCGCGGTGGAAAATACCCTGAATACGACGATCCGGGAGGGGCAGGTTTCCCAGTCCATCCAGACGATCCTGCAGATTGTGGGATACCGGCTCGATGTTTCGCTGATCCAGAATATTCTGCCCACCGTGCTGCGGGCCTGCGTGAAACCCAATATGGTGATTGAGCAGGAAACCACCGAAGTGGCCCGGCAGGCTGCGCGGGACGCGGTGGAACCCATCGTCTATGTGCAGGGACAGAATATTGTCCGGGAGGGGGACCGGATTACCAAGAGTCAGCTGGCCATGCTGCGCGCCCTGGGACTTCTGAAAGATAATCAGTATGATCTTTCCAGCTATCAGGGGGCGGCGCTGCTGGTGCTGCTGGCGATGATCTGTGCGGTGATGGCGCTATGGGTCGCAAACCGGGAGATCCTGCAGGATACCCGGAAGCTGACCGTTTACATGCTGGTGATGATTTTGTCGGTTGCTTTCTCGTCCCTGTTCCACCTGTATTTCAGCGCCTATTTCGTACCGATGGTGTTCGCGCCGGTGCTGCTGTGCGTGCTGCTGGGATCCCGGGCCGGTTTTTCCGCCATTGGTTCTACCGCCATCCTGATTTCGGGCATGGCGGCAGGAAACCGGTCCACCTACCTGTATGAAATGATCCTGCTTTTCATGATGAGCACCGCGGGCGGCGTCAGCTGTGTATGCTTCATGAAGAGCCATCCGCAGCGGATTCGGGTGCTCCTTTCCGGGCTGGTTTCCGCCGCGGTGAACTCGGTTTCAATCTTTGCCATTCACAAAATGACCTCCACGGAAATGACGGACGTGATGGCCCGCATTATGTGGTCCATGGGCGGCGGCGTGCTCAGCAGCGTCCTGGCCGGCGCCTTCCAGCCGGTGTTTGAAGGCATTTTTCACCTGGCGACCCCCAGCAAGCTGGAGGAGCTTTGCAATCCCAACACGCCCCTGCTGCGCAGGCTGCAGATCGAGGCGCCGGGGACCTATCATCATTCCCTGATCGTCGCCAATCTTTCGGAAGCCGCAGCGGAAAAGATCGGGGCCAATCCCCACCTGGCCCGGGCGGCAGGGTATTATCATGATATCGGCAAACTGAAGCGGCCTCAGTATTTTAAGGAAAACCAGATGGGCATTAATCTGCATGACCAGCTGGATCCGTATGTATCCGCCGCCATCCTGACCAGCCATCCCAAGGACGGATACCAGATGGCGCTGCAGCAGCGGATGCCCCAGGAGGTCGCAAACATCATCCTGCAGCATCACGGGGATACGCCGGTTATGTTCTTCTATCATAAGGCGCTGCAGATGTCCAACGGTTCTCCGGTGGACATGAAGGATTTCCGCTACGACGGGCCCAGGCCCAATACCCGGGAGGCGGCCGTGGTGATGCTGGCGGACACCGTGGAGGCAGCGGTCCGCTCCATGCGGGAGCCGACGCCCAAGGCCATCCGGCAGTTTATCGAGCGGCTGATCCGGGGGAAACTGGAGGACGGGCAGCTGAGCGACAGCCCGCTGACGCTGCGGGATATCGACAATATCTGCGAGGCCTTCTCCGGGGTGCTGATGGGTGTTTTCCACGAGCGGATCGAATATCCGGAGGTGAGACACCATGTGCCGGTTCAGGCCGCTGCTCCGGCCGCGGCCGCCTCTCCGGCGGAGACACCAAAACCCGCTGCGGAAGGAGCCGGAAAATGAAACTGGAATGGATTTTGAAACGCCCGGTTGACCCGGGCCTTCTGTCCCTGATGCAGATTGCCGCGGATCAGGCGGCCCGGGCGGAAGGGCTGGCCCTGCCCTGCGGGGCAGCGGTCACCCTGTGCGGCGACCCGGAGATCCGGGAGATGAACGCCCAGTTTCGGGATATGGACCGGGCGACGGACGTGCTGTCCTTTCCGGCCGTTTCCTGGCGGAAGGGGATCACAGCCGGGCGGGATACAGATCGGCTTCGCCGCAGCTTTGACCCGGAGGAAGGGGTCTGCTTTTTAGGGGATGTGGTCATCAGCCTGGACCATGTGAAAGCCCAGGCCCTGGAATTCGGGCATTCCCAGGCAAGGGAAGCGGCCTATCTGCTGGTCCACTCCCTGTGCCATCTGATGGGGTACGATCATATGGAAGAGGAGGAGAAACGAGCGATGCGGGAGAAAGAAGAAGAAATCCTGTCCGCCGTCGGGGTGAACCGGGAGGGCGGCGCCGCGGTCAGCGACGAGGTATTGCTCTCCCTGGCCCGGGACGCCATGACCCGGTCTTATTCCCCGTATTCCCACTATCCGGTCGGGGCGGCGCTGTTGGCTTCGGACGGACGGATCTTTCAGGGATGCAATATCGAAAACGCGTCCTTCGGGGCGACCATCTGCGCGGAACGGACTGCCATGGTCAAGGCGGTCAGTGAAGGGGCCCGGCAATTTGATACCATCGCCATCGCGACCGGGGATACGCCCGGATGGCCCTGCGGAATCTGCCGGCAGTTCATGAGCGAGTTCGCGCCGGATCTTCGGGTGATCGTAACCTGGGGGGATGGAAAACATGTGGAAGAGGGCCGGCTCAGCGAGCTGCTGCCCCATCAGTTTGAGTTAAAGGATGAATAACGCATGAAACAGGAAAAAGAGACCCTGCAGGGGAAAAAAGAGTCAGCCGCGAGGGAGCAGGCGTTCCGCTCCGGTTTTATTCCGATTCTGGGGCGGCCCAACGTGGGCAAATCCTCCATTATGAACGCCCTGATCGGGGAAAAGATTGCCATTGTGTCGAACCGCCCCCAGACGACCCGGAACCGGATCATGGGCGTGGTGACCACCGGGGACAGTCAGTTTGTTTTTCTGGACACCCCCGGCATTCACGACCCCCGGACGAAGCTGGGAGAATACATGATGCACGCCGTGCGGGACGCCATGGAGGGGATGGACTGCCTGCTGATGGTGGTGGATGTGACCTCGGTCCGGGAAAAGGATCTGGAAATCGCCCGGGACGCGGCAGAAAAAAAAGTCCCCCGGCTGCTGGCCATCAATAAGATCGACCTGGTCAAGCCGGAGGAGATTCTGCAGGTGACAGCCCGCTTCGCGGACATGGGATTTGACGAAATCATCCCCGTCAGCGCGGTGACGGGCGACGGGCTGGAGCAGCTGTCCGCCTGCCTGCGGGCAAAGCTTCCGGCCGGGCCGAAATATTTCCCCGAGGACATGGTGACGGATCAGCCGGAGCGCCTGCTCTGTGCGGAAATCATTCGGGAGAAAGCCCTTCGGCATCTGCGGGACGAAATCCCGCATGGCATCGGCGTGGAGATGATGGGCATGGAAAAAGTCTCGGAAGAGATGATGGAGATCAACGCCACGCTGTATTGTGAACGGGATTCCCATAAGCGGATCATCATCGGCAAGCAGGGAAGCATGCTGAAGGTGATCGGATCGGAAGCCCGGGCGGATATCGAAAAGCTTCTGGGCACGCATGTCAACCTGAAGCTGTGGGTCAAGATCCGGCCGGACTGGCGGGACAGCCTCTCGGATCTGAGAACCCTGGGATACGACGCGAAATAAGGCCGCCTTTCAGGGGCTGGCTTTTTCCTGGCCCCCCGGCCCGGGCAGGACGATGCCGTCGATTTCGATCCCCCTGTAGTCCGCGTCGGTCTGGACGCACTTCATGCAGTTATCGCAGATTTTATCGGGATCCAGATCGCACCGGTCGCATTCCCCGCATCCGATGCATTCCCGGTCGTAAAGCACACACATTTTGTGCAGCGCCATTTCGTTTCACCCCCTGTTTTCATGCGATTTCGTACGGCCTGAAGCCGACTCAGACAACCCCTCACAGAAAGGCGTGTCTGAGAAACGAAATCAGGTTCAGATTATAATACGAGCGTGCCCTTCTTGCAAGGGCAGGAAAAGGCGGCTCCGGAAAACATGCTTCCCGGGCCGCGCATACGGGCACGGCTGCAAAACGGTTATCCGAGACAGTTCAGGCAGCATCTGCACATTGTTTTTGTAAGGAGGCGCGTTTCAGATCTATGGCTACAGCCATTTTGCATCCTGGAAAGGAAAAACGGGTTTTTACCCGGCACCCCTGGATTTTCCGCAGCGATATTGACCGGGTGGAAGGGGAGTTTACCCCCGGAGACGTGGTGGACGTCCAGTCCGCCAGGGGTAAATTTCTGGCACGGGCGTTTTATAATCCGAAAAGTCAGATCGCTCTGCGCGTCATGACCTACCGTCAGGAACCGGTGGACCGGGATCTGATTTTCCGCCGGGTCCGGGAGGCGGTGAACTATCGCCGTGCCTTCGCGGACCTGTCTTCCTGCCGGATGATTTTTGCGGAAAGCGACCGGCTGCCCGCCCTTATCGCCGACAGCTTCGGCCCTGTGATTGTCATTCAGAGCCTGGCGCTGGGGATGGAACGCTTCAAGCGGGATGTGGTGGATGCCCTGGTGGAGGAACTGCACCCGGAAGGCATCTGGGAGCGAAACGATGTGCCGGTGCGGGAACTGGAAGGTCTGCCCCAGATGACGGGCCTCCTGTACGGGACAGTGCCGGATCGGGTGGAGATCCGGGAAAACGGGGTTCGGTTCCTCGTGGATGTGAAGCAGGGGCAGAAAACGGGATTTTTTCTGGACCAGAAGGAGAACCGGGCCGCGATCGCTCCCTTTGTCCGGGGGAAACGGGTGCTGGACTGCTTCTGCCATACGGGATCCTTTGCGCTGCACGCAGGCTATTTCGGCGCGCAGGAGGTCACCGGGGTGGATATCAGCGAGTTTGCCTGCGACTGCGCCCGGGAAAACGCGGCCCTGAACCATCTGGAGGACAGGGTGCATTTCGTGGCCGCCAATGCCTTCGACTTTCTGGGAGAAAAGAGCCGGGCCGGGGAACAATACGATGTGATCATCTTGGATCCTCCCGCGTTTACGAAGTCCCGCTCCACGGTGGACAGCGCCCGCCGGGGATACAAGGAAATCAACCTGCGGGCCCTGAAAATGCTGCCTCCGGGCGGATACCTGATCACCTGCTCCTGCAGCCAGCACATCCTGCCGGGCATGTTCCAGGACATCGTAAAGGAAGCCGCGGCGGACGCCAGGGTGCTTCTGCGCCAGGTGGAATTCCGGACCCAGGGGAGGGACCATCCGATCCTGCCCGCCAGCCCGGAAACCCAGTATCTGAAATGCGGGATCTATCAGGTATTCCCGCTTTGACGGCGCGGCGTTCCGGTACGATCCTGCATCGGCGGCGCGGGACAGATGTTTTTTCGCTTTTCCGGCATGGCGGTGAAGCAGGAAGAAAGCGGGACCGGTGCCGGCCTGGAATGAATCTGCCTGCCTTTTTTGCGAAAAAAGTTGCATTTTAAAAAAGACTTGTTATATAATAAAAGGAGCGGTGGCCCAAGGGCAAATGAAGACCGCGAAGAAAGAGGTATTAGATGGCAAATCTGGATCTGACCAAATATGGCATCACCGGTACGACGGAAATCGTGCACAATCCGTCCTATGAAATCCTGTTCGCGGAAGAAAACAAGCCTGAGCTGGAAGGCTACGAAAAGGGCCAGCTGACAGAGCTGGATGCCATGAACGTGATGACCGGGATCTATACCGGCCGTAGCCCCAAAGACAAGTATATCGTCATGGACGAAAACTCCAAGGACACCGTCTGGTGGACGACGGAGGGATACAAGAATGACAACCACCCCCTGAGCCAGGAGAACTGGGCGAAGCTGAAGGGGCTGGCGCAGGAAGAGCTGAGCGGAAAGCGGCTGTTTGTCGTGGACGCCTTCTGCGGCGCCAACAAGGATACGCGCATGGCCGTGCGCTTCATCATGGAAGTTGCCTGGCAGGCCCATTTCGTGACCAACATGTTCATCAAGCCCAGCGCTGAAGAGCTGGCTTCCTTTACGCCTGACTTCGTGGTGTACGCTGCCAGCAAGGCCAAGGTTGCCGATTACAAGGCGATGGGCCTGAACAGCGAAACGGCGGTCGCCTTCAACATCACCAGCCGGGAGCAGGTCATCCTGAACACCTGGTACGGCGGCGCAATGAAGAAGGGCATGTTCTCCATGATGAACTACTACCTGCCGCTGAAGGGCATCGCTGCCATGCACTGCTCTGCCAACACCGATATGGAAGGCAAGAATACCGCCATCTTCTTCGGCCTGAGCGGCACCGGCAAGACCACCCTGTCCACCGATCCCAAGCGCCTGCTGATCGGCGATGACGAGCACGGCTGGGACGACAACGGCGTGTTTAACTTCGAAGGCGGCTGCTACGCCAAGGTTATCAACCTGGACAAGGATTCCGAACCCGACATCTACAACGCAATCCGCCGCAACGCGCTGCTGGAGAACGTTACTGTTGATGAAAACGGCAAGATCGATTTCGCCGACAA
>CADBTC010000101.1 GCA_902797445.1 uncultured Eubacteriales bacterium
GTGGCCTCCGATGGGGCCCAGACCTTCGTCGCGGGAACCTATACCGCGATCGAAACCGGCTTCAACGGGCCCATGGCGGTGAAGGTGACCTTTACCGAGACCAATATCGAGAGCATCGAAGTGATCAGCAGCGGCGAAACTCCGGAAATCGGCGGGGCGGCCATGGAGAAGCTGATTCCCGCGATCATCGAGGCCAACAGCAGCGCTGTGGACGCGATTGCGGGCGCCACCTATTCCAGCACGGCCCTGCGCAATGCGGTTTCCGCCGCGGCGGAGCACGCGGGATGCGTCAACGCGGAAGCTTTCCCCTTCCAGGCGCTGCCGGAAGCGGCGAATCCCTGAGCTAAGTCTTTTTGAATCCAGGCGGGCTTCTTCGGAAGCCTGCCTTTTTTTTTGCCCGCGCCGCGGGGACTGAATCACTTTTTTCGACTTGAAAAGAGAGGCCTTTCAGGCTACAATGGGAAGGATGAAGAAGCTTATTGAAGAGGAGGCGCGAAGGGTGAAGGAGACGGGGAAACGCGCAATCCGGATCGGAAAGAGAATCTGCCTGCTTTGCGTGTGCGCGGTGATCGGGCTGCTGGCCGCACCGGCTGGCGCGGAGGAACCGAAGGAAACGGCCGGGGCTGCAGCCGGATGGACGCAGGAAACGGAACCGGCGGAGGCCGGGGTATCCTCCGGGGAGACGGGGGAAACGGAAGCGGCGGCGCGGCCGTCAAAAGAGGAAGATTCTGCCTCGGAGACAGGGGAAACGGAAGAAGCGCCGAAGCCGGCGAAGGGCTATGTGCTGGTGACCACGCCGACGAGGCAGGGCTTTCTGCCCCTTCCGGAGGAGGAAGATTATGTGTTTCCCTTAACGCAGACCCTGGCGGACGGAACCGTATGGGAAAACGTGATCCACGTGACCCCGGAAGGCTTCTATATGGAAAGCGCCAACTGCGAGGGGCACGACTGCGTGGACGAGGGGAAGGTGACCCTGGAGAACCGGAAAGACCGGATCCTGGGGAATATGGTCATCTGCCTGCCGCACCAGATTACGCTGGAGCTGTATACGCCGGAGGAGATCGTGGCCCTGTTCGGGGGAAGCCTGGAACAGGGGACGTAATCGAAGAATGGGAAAAGCGCGGAAGGACGGAGCGTCGGCACAAGCGGGAGAAGAGATGAAGAAAAAGAGCATTCGGAGCAAAATATTCTGGATGAACGTGATCCTGGTGCTGGTCGCGGTGGGCCTGTTCGACTCCTACATCACGTATCGGATTCACGAGTATACCACCCTGATGGAGGAGACCAACCAGGAGCAGAACGAGATCATCATGCTTACGGCCTCCGAATCCATCCTGAATATGACGGAGGACAGCTTCCGGGCCTACGTGACGGCGGAGGCTAAGCTTATCGACGGGGAATTCTGGACCATGAAGCATGATCTGGAAATGCTCGCCGTGGAGGTTCAGCATCTGCTGTCCGATGACGGCGCGTATTCTCCGGAAGCGATTCTGCCCCCCTCGGCAGCGAATGCCGGGAAGCTGACCATGCAGCTGCTCTATTCCGAAGACGCGAACCCGAACAGCCCGGTGCTCCAGGAACGGATCGGCCGGGTCAGCGAGCTGGGCGGCATGATGATGGAAATCGTCGAGGGCGGGGAGTCCATGACGGACTGCTTCATCTCCCTGGTCGGAGGAGCGACCATCATCGCGGACAGCGTGCCGGAGGCGAAGCTGGATGCCTCGGGGCGCGTTCTTCCCTCGAACGCGGAAACCCGGCCCTGGTACATCGGAGCGGTGGCCCACGGGACCCGCGTATGGTTCAGCCCGCCGAGCCGGGACAATTACTACGACGCATATGAGGTCATGGCGGGGATCCCGGTCTATGTGAACAACAAGCTGGCGGCCATATGCGGCGGATCCCTGCGGATGGACGCCCTGTCCCAGATTGTGGCCGAAGCCCGGCTGGGCGGGGAAAGCAGCGACGTCTGCCTGATCAATGAAAACGGGGTGCTGATCTACTCCTCCCGGGAGACGGGGGAGCTGGGGATGTCCTATGATACCTATAAGCGGCTTCGCTCCGCGGGCAACACGGATCTGGTCGCCCTGGTCAATCTCGCCCTGGAGGGGCAAAGCGGATTCACGCTGCTGGACCTGGACGGCGAGCTCACCTATATTGCCTACGCCCCGCTGGAGACGGTGGGATGGACCCAGATGCTGCTGATCTCCCAGGACGAAATGTACCGGGCGGCCCTCAACGTGACCGAGCAGGCGGACGACGTGCTGGATTCGTCCATCCGCTATATGCGCAGCACGTCCGGCTCCCTGGGATATTCCATCGCAATCATCGCCCTGATGCTGATTGCCCTGGCGGTGATCCTGTCCCTATTTTTCGCGAAACGGATCACCAATCCAATCAAGCATATGACGCGCCGGGTATCGGAGATGGAAGGCAGCGACATGACCTTCCGGCTGGACGCGTCGATGCAGACCGGGGACGAGATCGAAGTGCTGGCCCGGGCCTTCGCCGGCATGAGCGAAAAGATGCGGGGCTATGTGGCGGAAATTGTGCAGTTTACGGCGGATAAACAGCGTCTGGATACGGAGCTGTCTGTGGCCGCGGATATCCAGAGCAATATGCTGCCTTCCCATTTCCCCGCGTTCCCGGACCGGACGGACTTCGATCTGTACGCGGTGATGGATCCGGCCAAGGAAGTGGGCGGGGACTTCTTCGACTTCTTCCTGATCGATGAAAACCGGCTGGCGCTGGTGATGGCGGATGTATCCGGAAAGGGCGTTCCGGCGTCGCTGTTCATGATGATCTCCAAGGTCCTGATCAAAAACGCGGCCCTGTCCGGTGAAAACCGAGGCCCGGGGGAAATCCTGCGGGTCGTGAACAATCAGCTGTGCGAAGGCAATCAGGACAACATGTTCGTCACCGTATGGCTGGGCATTCTCGATCTGACGGACGGAAGCCTGGTTTCCGCCAGCGCGGGACATGAATATCCGGTTTTCTACCGGGAAAAGACGGGCTTTACGCTGGAGAAGCAGGAAAAGCACGGGCTGGTTATGGGGGCCGTGGAAGGCGTTCGCTTCCGGGAGACCCGGTGGCAGATGGATCCAGGAGACCTGCTGTTCCTTTATACGGACGGGGTGCCTGAGGCGACCAATGCCCAGAAGAAGCTGTTCGGCAATGAGCGGATGCTGCAGGCGCTTTCGGACAGCCTGCCCCTGAGCCGGGGGACGGGGAAGACCGGCGTACCGGATCTGAAGATCCTGCTGTGGGATGTGCGCAGGGAGGTGGACCGATTCGTCGGCGAGGCGCCGCAGTTTGACGATTTAACCATGATGTGCGTCGCCTATTACGGAAAGGACGGTACGCCCGCGGCGCAGGCCTGACGGGCGCTCCGCGCGCACAGTATTCCCCCTTATGCGCGGGGGCTGTTTCAGCGGGCGCGTGAACAGCAGGCGCGTTTTGCGCGGCAGCACGGCGCAGGGTTCCGTCCTTTGGCGCGCTTTGACCCATATAAAAAATGCCCATCGCGGATGGGCATTTTTTGACGCAGTCAGGATGAGAAATCCGATTCCGGACGGGTTTACTCGGCGGGCGTCAGCATGGAGGCGAGGCCCTCCGCGCCGACGGACTGGTAGAGCGTTACATAGAAATCAATCATATCCGCGTAATCCGGATATTTGATCTTCAGCTCCGCGGCGAAATCCTCGAAGCTGACCGCCTCGCCTGCCCGGGCCTTTTCAAGAAATCCCATCAGGTCCGTCAGGAGCTCGTTCAGGTCCGCGAAGGGATCTTCCGGCTCCTCGACCGTGCCGTCGGTGTGGAAGCGCTTATCCGCGCCCCATTCGGTGACGCCGGCCAGCGTCACGTCCTTTACCACCAGCTCCCCTTCGGTTCCGTTTTCCTGGGCGGCCATGTACTGATCAAAATCCGCGTCCACCAGGCAGTTGTAGTCATAGACGCCGCTGCGCATGGAATAGACGATGAGGGTCTCATCCCCCTCGCCGGGCTCCGTCCCGTTGCTCCCGATCTCAAAGCCCTCCCCGGTCAGCTGGGCCAGGGTCTTCCCGTGCATGGCGGCCATTTCCTCTTCCGTCAGGGTCGGGGCGGTGAACATTTCGCTGTAGGCAATCGGCAGGGTTTTCAGATAATCGTCCGCTGCCTGCATGGCCGCTTCATGCTTTTCAAAGAAGTCCGGCGCCTCGTAGTCCAGGGCGTCCACCGCGTCGTTCAGCTCGGTCAGCTTCTCGTCCCAGAGGGCCACGCTGCGGTAGTATTTCCCGTCCTTCCGGTTGACCACGGCATAATAATCCCCGGGAACCCCGCCCGAAATCACGCGGCCCTCGGCGTCATCCGCCATGGCATCGCCCACCGTCGCGTACAGGGGCGCCCCCTGGCCTTCCTCCGCCAGAGAACCCAGCATCGTGAAGAGCAGAACCGCTGCGATGATCCATCCCATCCATTTTCTCATGTTCTTTGTCCTCCCGGTGTTTTTTGCGTTGAAATCCGCCGGACCGCTGGCTTTCCCCAGGTCCAGGTACGCTGATTATAAACCGGCGGCGGCAGGAGCGCAAGTATCATTCGCCCGGGAAATGCAGGCTGCATAAGAATCATATGGAAAGGGAGCCGCTGCAGGACGCCTCTGCGCAGGAAGCGGCATGGCGGATCCGCGTATTGACAAACGGAAAACGGACAGATAAAATAAATCTGTTACACCGCGAACCAATGGACAGGCAGTTTCGCGGAGAAAGGGATACAGATGGGATCTTTTGTGATCTTTGCGGATGCCAGCTCAGACCTGTCGCCGGATTATCTGAAGGCGAGGGACGTGCGGGTGCTGCCCATGACCTGCCTGAGCAGGGATGGGGATGTTCGGACGCTGACGGGCTATGAGGACGACGATTATCTGGTGGAAATGTACCGCGATATGCGGGCGGGGAAGATGTATTCCACCAGCCAGATCACGCCCCAGGAATATCAGAAGGCCTTTGAGCCCGTGCTGGCGGGCGGGCAGGATGTCGTCTATATCGCGCTTTCCAGCGGGCTGACCAGCACGGTGGAGAGCGCCACCATGGCCGCGGAGAAGCTGAACGGCAGGTTTGAATCGGCCAGGGTGCACGTGGTGGACTCCCTTTCCGCCTCCGGGGGCATCGACCTGCTGCTGGAGAAGGCCGTATCCTTCCGGGACGCGGGCCAGAGCGCGGAGGACGCGGCGAAGAAGCTGCGGGCCCTGGCCAAACAGGTATGCCACGTATTCATGGTGACGGACCTCATGCACCTGTGCCGGGGCGGCCGGCTGTCCCTGGCGTCGGCCAAGGTGGGCGCCCTGCTGCACGTGATTCCCCTCCTGATCATCGACGAAATGGGCAAGCTGGAGGTCATCGATAAAAAGCGGGGGGAGCGCGGCGCCATCAAGGAGCTGCGGAAGCGCTTCGAGAACAGCTGGAACGGACAGGATCATCGGATGTACGCCATCCACGGCAACTGGCCGGAGGAAGCCGTCCGGCTGGAGCAGGAAATCCTGGAGAAGGATCCGGAAGCCCGGATCGACAAGCGGATTATTTCCCCGGTGATCGGGGCTCATACCGGACCCGAGATGCTGGCCATCATCTTCTTCGGAGACCGGGCCAAACTCAAAAACTGAAAAAGAAAGACCGGTTCCGCCGCCTGCGCGGGGAACCGGTCCTTTTTTTGATTTACAGCGTGACGCCGGTCTTGAAGATCGCCAGATCGTGGAAGCCGCGGGCTTCGCTGACCACCTCACGGCCGGAGGCCACCTCCAGCACCAGATCCAGCAGGCTGTCGGCCAGCTCGTCCAGGGTCTTGCCCTTCAGCAGATCCCCCGCGGCGAAATCGATCCAGTGAGGCTTGTTGTCCGCCAGATTCGGGTTGGTGGCGATTTTCAGGGTCGGAACAGGGGAGGCAAAGGGCGTCCCCCGGCCGGTGGAGAAGAGCACCAGCTGCGCCCCGGAGGAGGCCAGCCCCGTGGCGGCCACCAGATCATTTCCGGGGGCGGACAGCAGGTTCAGCCCCGGCACCGTGACGCGCTCGCCGTAGGCCAGCACGCCCCGCACGGGGGAGAAGCCGCTCTTCTGGGTGCATCCCAGGGCCTTATCCTCCAGGGAGGAGATGCCGCCGGCCTTGTTTCCGGGAGAGGGATTTTCGTATATGGTCTGGTGGTTTTCCTGATAATAGCGCTTGAAATTGTTGATCAGCGCCACCGTGCGGTCGAAGAGCTCCCGGGTCCCGCAGCGGGACATCAGGATGGTCTCGGCGCCGAACATTTCCGGCACCTCGGTCAGGATCGAGGAACCGCCCAGGGCAGCCACCCGGTCGCTGAGGCCGCCGATGACGGGATTGGCGGTGATGCCGGAGAAGCCGTCGCTCCCGCCGCATTTGAGCCCGACCACCAGCTTTGAAGCCGGACAGGTCACCCGCTTCTCGCCCTTCATCTGTTCCGCCAGCTCCAGCAGCAGCGCTTTGGCCGCCTCATATTCATCGGAGACCTGCTGGCAGATCAGGAAGCGCATGCGGCTTTCGTCCGCGTCCGCCGGGAAGTGCTTTTTGATCTCGGCGATGGAGCTGTTTTCGCAGCCCAGGCCCATCAGCAGCACACCGCCCACATTGGGATGGCAGCACAGGTCGGCCAGGATCTGGCGGGTATTTTCCTGATCGTCGCCCATCTGGGAGCAGCCGTAGGGATGGGGGAAGGCGTACACATGGTCGATCCCAGGGCCCACCAGGGACTGCAGCTCCCGCTCCAGGGCCCTGGCGATATCATTCACGCAGCCCACCGTGGGTAGGATCCACAGCTCATTGCGGATGCCGACCCGCCCGTCCTTCCGGGGATAGCCCAGGAAGGTTTTCTCCTCCACCTTCGGCAGGGGGGCTTCCGGGGCGGGATTCCAGGTATAGGACAGGGTTTCGGACAGATTGGTCTTCAGATTATGGATGTGGACATGGGATCCTTTGGCGATGGGCTTCACCGCATGGCCGATGGGGAACCCGTATTTGATGATGTTTTCGCCCTCCGGGATATCGCACAGGGCAATCTTGTGCCCGGCGGGGATGTCCTCCACGGCCGTGACCGGGCCTTCGGGCAGGTCAAGCACCCGGCCCGCGGCCAGGGGTTCCAGGGCGACGGCCACATTATCCGCGCCGTTGATTCGCAGGAAAGAAGGCATTTGAACCGCACCTCCGTAAAATAAGGAATCTGTGCGGCCGGAGACCGGCCGCACAGGGGATCGCCGCAGGCCGCGCTGAAGCGCGGTCCGTGGCCGCATCAGGAGAGCTGTCTGCCCGGATCACAGATCCGGACAGCTCCATACACGGATGATTTCAATCAGGCAAAATATTTTTCCATCACCGCGCGGACGCCGGAGGCCTCGATTTCAGCCAGATATTCGGCAACGGCTTCGATGATCCCGGGCACCGCCTTCAGGTCGGGGCCGAAGAAGTCCTCCCGCTCGATGAAGGCCTTGGCCAGCTGGGCCGCGGGGGTCTCCTTGTTTTCAGCAAAGAAGGAAAGCACCGCCGCGTCATCCTGCAGGGTATAGGGCTGGCCGTCCCGCAGGCATTCCAGCTTCCCGTCCTTCAGCTCGCCGCCCCGATACAGGCTGATCAGCGCCGCCAGCGAGAAGGTCAGCCGCTCCGGCAGCTTCCCGGTCTGCTGCTGATAAATCTGCAGGGAGGGCATGCAGCGGGCGCGCCACTTGGACACGGAGTTCAGGCAGATGGACAGCAGCGCGTGCTTGATGAAGGGGTTGCGGAACCGCTGGGTCACCGCGTCGGCAAAGGCCAGCAGATCCTCCTTCGGCAGGGTCAGCGTGGGGATGACTTCCTGATGCAGGGTTTCATGCATGAAGGAGGCCACCAGCGGATCGTTCATAGCGTCCAGCACGATATCGTATCCCATCTGGAACGCGGCGGGAACGAAGGAGGTATGGGCGCCGTTGAGGATCCGGACCTTGCGCTGCTTGTAGGGCTTCTGGTTATCGGTAAAGATGACGGGGAGCCCGCAGGCGGGAAGGGGCAGCTCGCCGGACAGGTCCTTCGGGCTTTCGATGACCCACAGGCCGAAGGGCTCCGCCGTATCCAGCAGCTGATCCTCATACCCCAGGGTTTCCCAGAGCTGCTCCGCATCGTCCCGCGGATAGCCGGTCACGATCCGGTCGACCAGCGTGGAGGTAAAGACGCAGGCTTCCTCCAGCCAGGCGGTGAACCGGTCGCCAAGGTTCCAGATCTTCACCAGCTCCAGGACGCACTTTTTCAGCATGACGCCGTTATCGTCGATCAGCTCCACGGGCAGCATCACCAGACCCTTGTCGGCCGCGTAGTCAAAGTGCTTCGCCCGCTCGAAGAGGAACTTGGTCAGCTTGCCGGGATAGGAACGGGGCGGGCAGGCGTTGAAATCGTCCTCCTTATCCAGCACGATGCCGGCCTCGGTGGTGTTGGAAACGATGAACCGCAGGGTGGGCTCCTTAGCGAAGGCCGCGTACTTTTCATATTCGGCGCCCGCGTCCACCGCGTCGGAAACGGAGGTGATCAGCCGGGTCTTCTCCACCCGCTCGCCGTTTTCCAGACCCCGCAGGATTACGGTGTAGCGGCAGTCCTGCTGGTGGAACCGGTCCAGGTTGCCGAAGGCGATGGGCTTTACGAGCACCACGGAGCCGTTAAAGTCCGTCTTTTCATTGGCGATATCGATAAAATAGTCCACAAAGGCGCGCAGGAAATTCCCCTCACCGAACTGAAGAACCTTCACCGGACGGGAAGGGGCGGGGGCAACGGAAGCGGTCAGACGATCCATGTGCAATCAACCTCCCAAAATATTGTCAGAAATCCATCGTTGTGCGGGAATATATATCCTTCCTATATTACCATTTTTCCGCCGCGACCGTCAACAGCTTTCCTGGCCGATTCCGGCTTTTTCCCGCGGCGCGACGGGCGGCAGGTGTGAAAAAACGTTCCTGCGGCAGAAAAATCCGGGAAAAGCCAGAAAAAAATCCGGAAACACAGAAAAAACATAGCCAAAGCGGACAGGATGGAGTATAATTCTATCCAATCGACACGAAAGGAAGCGAAACCGCTATGCAGGAAATCACGATTACCCGGAACACCGCCCCGAAGCAAAAGCCCCAGGACGAATCCGCGCTGGGTTTCGGCCGCATTTTTACCGACCATATGTTCCTCATGAACTATGAAGCCGGCAAGGGCTGGATCAATCCCCGGATCGTTCCCTACGGCCCCTTTGACATGGATCCCGCGGCCATGGTGCTGCACTACGGCCAGGCCATTTTCGAAGGCATGAAGTGCTACCGCCGGGAGGACGGCGGGCTGCAGCTGTTCCGGCCGAAGGACAACCTGGCCCGGATGACCCGCAGCGCGAACCGCATGGGCATGCCCGCGCTGGATGAGGAAACGGCGCTGGAAGGCCTGAAACAGCTGATCCGGCTGGACGCGGACTGGGTGCCCCACAGGGACGGGACCAGCCTGTACATCCGCCCCACCATGATTTCAATGGATGTGGGCCTGGGCGTGCACGCCAGCAAGACCTACCTGTTCTACATCATTCTCAGCCCCGTGGGCGCCTATTATAAAGAGGGGCTCAAGCCGGTCAGCATCTATGTGGAGGACGAATACGTCCGCGCGGTCCGCGGCGGCGTGGGCTTCACCAAGTGCGCCGGGAACTACGCGGCTTCCATCCTGGCGGGCTCCATCGCCGAGGAAAAGGGATACAGCCAGGTGCTGTGGCTGGACGGCGTGGAACAGAAATACGTCGAGGAAGTCGGCAGCATGAACATGATGTTCGCCTATGGGAACAAGATCGTGACGCCGAAGCTGAACGGTTCCATCCTTCCCGGCATCACGCGCGACAGCGTGCTGAAGCTGGCGGCCCAGCTGGGCTTTGAAACGGAGGAAGGACGGCTGGATGTGGAGGAGATTTTTGCCGACGCCAAATCCGGCAAGCTGACGGAAGCCTTCGGGACCGGCACGGCGGCGGTCATCAGCCCGGTGGGCACGCTGGCCCTGCGGGGCGAAAAGACCGTCGTGGGCGACGGCGGCATCGGCCGGATCAGCCAGAAGCTGTACGATACCCTGACGGGCATTCAGTACGGCCGCCTGCCGGACGAAAACGGATGGATCATGAAGATCTGAGATTGAAAACCTTGGGAAACGGAACGTACAGGAGAAAATGGATTTAAACAGCAGACCGATCTATGAGGCGCAGTGGCCGGACCAGTGGACGGACCGGACGCTGACCATGCTGCGGGCCGGCCGCCTGGAATCCTGCAGGAAAGATCTTGCGGGCCTGGGCGGCCGCGGCCTTTTTGAGGAGGAAACGACTGACCTGGACGCGGAGCGGCTGTTCGAACAGTCCTGGATGAAGGACGAGGAGAAAGTCCCCCGGCTGCATACGGTGGAGGAAATGCGCGGCCAGGTGATCGGACAGTTTGCGACGGAATTCGCGCTGCTCAGCCCGGAGGAACACGATCTGGTTTTAAAGATGGCCGTCATGGGGGGCGAAATCCCCCTGTACGACTGGAACGATCTGATTCCCGCCCGGTCCCTGATCAGGCGGCTGTGGTGCCGGATTCACCCGGAGAGAAGTGACTGGCTCGTTCTGCCCAGGGCCTTCTGCCTGTTCGCGCTGGCCAGCGCGGTGTCTGAAGAGGGGAAAAAGATCAAGGAAATCGTGGACGAAATGATTACGGCCACGGAGAATACGCTCTATCTGACCGGAGCCATGTCCGCCGGAATGGTCATCCGGGATCTGGCGTGGAAGCTGCAGGGCAGCATCGCCGAGAACCGGGAGGACCTGTACCGCCGGCTGATTCTGGCGGCTTTTGATACGGTGACGGATCTGGACGGCAGTCTGATGATTATCCATCCGGGGCTGGCGGATCCCTATGCTTTTCTGGCCCGGCCGGAACGGACGCAGTGGGGGAAAACCGAACCCGATACGGAACGGATTTACGGCACCCTGATGGATATGGAGGATCCGCTGTATGACCGGATGCTGGCCGCCATCCAGGGGCTGACCCGGCCGGAGGCGGGATCGGAGGATACGGTGGAGGACCTGATGGTGATGGCCAAGCAGAAGGCGCCCCTTTCGGCCATGCGGGAGGTGCTGTCCCGGCGGATCATCTGCATGCCCACGGAAGAGATGATGAGCGCGCTGGCAGCCATCCGGGAACAGACGCCGGAATGGCTGGGGATGCATATGCTTCGGACGCAGTAGCGCCGCGGTCCGTCAGACAGCTCAGGCAGAACCGGACCAAACCTGAAACAGGAACACAGACGGAAAAGAACATGGAACTGAAACAGATGACTGTGCCGCCCCAGGGAGAGGACGAACGGGTAGACCGGCTGATCCGCCGGTATTATCCGGAAGTGCCGGAATACCTTGTCCGGGCGGCTTTTTCGCGCAGGGATGTGAAGCTGGACGGGAAACGGGTGGCGAAGGACGCCCGGGCCCGGGCCGGGCAGGAGCTGCGCCTCTACCTTCCGGAATCGGCGGATCAACCCGATATGGTGGAGGTGGTTTACGAGGACGCGGACGTGCTGCTGGTGAATAAACCGGCGGGAATCTCCGTGGAGCCGGACGGGAAGGGCGGCGTGACCCTGACGGAGCTTTGCGCCCGATACGAGGCGAAGCGCGCCTCCGCGCCGGAAGCGCCCGCCGCGCCGGCGGCCTGCCACCGGCTGGACAACCAGACCAGCGGGCTGTGCCTTTTCGCCCGAAATCCGGCGGCGCTGGAGATCCTGCAGCAGGTTTTTCGCGAAAGAACGCTGGAAAAATACTACGAATGCCGGGTCCGGGGGATCCCCAAGCCCCCGGAGGCGGAATGTACCGCCTGGCTTACGAAGGACGCCGCCGCGGGCCGGGTTTTCGTTGGCGACCGCCCCCGGGAAGGCGCCCGGAAAATCATCACCGCCTATGAAACCCTGGAGGCGGGGCCGATCTCCCGGCTGCGGGTGCATCTGATTACCGGGCGCACCCATCAGATCCGGGCGCACCTCTCGGCCCTGGGGCATCCGATCCTGGGCGACGACGTATACGGGGACCGGATGTGGAACCGTCGGGAGAAGGTGCGGGCGCTGCAGCTGTGCGCGGTGAGCCTGAAGCTGGATACCGGCGGCAGGCTCCCGGCGCTGGACGGCCGGCTTTTCGAAATCAAAGCCCCGTTTTAAAAAAGATCAAGAGGCCGCCGCAGGGTTCCTGCACGGCCTCTTGTTTCGTGTGCCGCGCTTTACAATCCCCGGGCCATCCGGTATAATATGCCTGCCGCATAAAGCATCGGAACAGCTTCCCCTGAAAAGGGAGGCGGTCTCCTTTGCGGAAAGGACGGATAGAACGATGCGCAGA
>CADBTC010000102.1 GCA_902797445.1 uncultured Eubacteriales bacterium
CGGATCCGGGCAGGCCGGTGCGCATAGCCCGGGAGCGGACCGCAGGACGCGGGTTCCGCTTTCACGCGGCGGTTCGGAAGACGTCGGAGAACGGCTGCCTTTCGCCCTCCGGACGGAATTCGGGCTTTGGAAGGATGTTGAAAAAAGAGAGAAAAAAGGGTACAATGACTGAAGCTGGATGCGGGGCCCGGCAGGAGGGGCCGGGCATCCGCAGTGAATGAACAGAAAAGGAGAGAAACGAACCATGAGCGCAATCGTATGGCTGCTTAGCATCATCCTGGCCTTTTCCCTGGGAGTGGGTGTCCGGAACGACAGCGGCTCCGCGACGGACGAGGAACTGAAGGACAGGGTGCAGGAGCACATTGATGTCATCGTGGACGAAAGCGCCGCCATCGTCGATGAGGTGACGGAGGAGCTGCGGAAGGACGAACGGGTTCAGGAAGCGGAACAGTTTGTCCAGGACGTAAGGGACGTGGCGACGGAAACCGCGGACGAGTTTCAGCAGCTGGTCGAGCATACCCAGGAGCGGATTGAAGAGAGATTCGGCACCGGGGACGCGGAAGCGACTGAGGAACCCGGGACGACGGATCAGACCGAAGTAAAGGAAGAGAAACCTGAAACGCCCGCGGAGGAAAAACCGGCGGAAACCCCTGCCGGCGAGAGCCCGGCGGAGACGCCTGCTCCCGCGGAGGGCGAGCCTGTAAACGGCTGAGGTTCATTTTTGTAAGGAGACACCATGCTGACAATCGAGAATCTGCGCAAGGAATACCGAACGGGCACCCTGGTCCAGAAAGCGCTGGACGGGGTGTCCACCTCTTTCCGGGCGAATGAGTTTGTGGCGATCCTGGGTCCCTCCGGCTCCGGGAAAACCACGCTGCTGAACATGCTCGGCGGGCTGGACCGGTATGACAGCGGAGATCTTCTGATTCGGGGCGTATCCACCAGGGCGTATACGGACCGGGACTGGGACACCTATCGCAACCATACGGTGGGATTCATCTTCCAAAGCTATAACCTGATTCCGCATCAGACCATTCTGGCCAACGTGGAGCTGGCGCTGACGCTGACCGGCGTCGGAACGGCGGAGCGGCGGGCCCGGGCAATGGATGCGCTGGCCCGGGTAGGGCTGGCCGATCAGGCCAGGAAGAAACCGGCACAGCTTTCCGGAGGCCAGATGCAGCGGGTGGCGATCGCCCGGGCGCTGGTGAACCGGCCGTCCATTCTGCTGGCGGATGAGCCCACCGGCGCCCTGGATTCCGATACGGGGAAGCAGGTCATGGAGCTGCTCAGGGAAGTGGCGAGGGACCATCTGGTGATCATGGTGACCCATAACCGGAAGCTGGCGAAGAAGTACGCCACCCGGATTCTGAAGCTGAAGGATGGGAGGATTACCGGGGATACCGACCCCTTTCTGGGAGAGGATGAGACAGAAACGCCGCGGGAGCGGCTGCGGAAGCCCAGTATGTCCTTTGGGACTTCGCTGAGCCTTTCCATGGCGAACCTTTGGTCAAAGAAAGCGCGGACGGTACTGGTGGCTGTCGCGGCCTCCATCGGCATCATGGGAATTGCGCTGATCCTGTCCCTCTCCAACGGAGCCAACGCCTATATCCGCCGGATGGAGGAGGACAGCCTGAGCCAGTATCCGCTGGAGATCATGCGGAGCACCTTCTCCATGGAGGATACGATGGCTGCCTTCGCGCAGCTGCGTCAGGAGGCTGCGTCGGGAAGCGGCGGGGATGGCAAGATCCTGGAGCAGCAGATGATCGGGGGATTCATGGCTTCGACGGCTACCAATGATCTGGCGG
The DNA here is from genome assembly GCA_902797445.1 of uncultured Eubacteriales bacterium. Taxonomy (GTDB): domain Bacteria; phylum Bacillota; class Clostridia; order Christensenellales; family Aristaeellaceae; genus Aristaeella. The sequence goes on from CADBTC010000102.1 coordinate 1,806, forward strand.
CTCTGAAGCGATGGCTGGACAGCGGATACAGCGGTATGGAGGAATATACCAGAGGGATTACCTATGCCTACGGAATAACGCCCCAGATTTATCAGCTGCGCGGGGATGGATACCGGCAGGTGAACCCGGATCAGACATTGTCTACCCTGGGGGTGAATCTGGACGACAGCCTGAATGGGATCATGAGCAGCTACCGCGCGAATGAACTGTTTTTCTCCCTGCCGGAGCATCCGGAGCTGTATGAGAGCGGATACGATGTGCTGGCCGGGCATTGGCCGGAAAAGGATACGGACTGCGTGCTGGTGCTGAGCGGAAGCGGTAAAATTCCGGATGTGCTGCTCTATACGATGGGCCTGAGGGACGGGGAACAGCTGGATCGGATGATCGAGGGCGTGGTGGCGGGATCCCGGGTGGATACGAGCCTGACGGAAACCCGGAGCTACGCGCCGGAGGAATTTCTGGGAATCTCTTTTGTGCTGCTGCCTGCTGCAGAGCGGTACGTGTACGATGAACGGCTGGGCGTATGGACGGACACCGGCAGCCAGGAGAGCACCATGCTGGAGCTGCTGAAAACCCGGGGGCAGGAGATGCGGATCACGGGGGTCGTCAAGCCCAGAGACAGCAGCTCCATCGGCATCCTGGGCATGGGCATCCAGTATCCGGCGAAGCTGCTTATCCGGCTTATGAACGAGGCGGCGGAGAGCCCGGCGGTTAAAGCACAGATGGCGGAACCGGAGAAGGATATTCTGACCGGGGCCAGATTCGGGGAGATGCCCTCGGGGTCCCTCAGCTTCCTGACGGATCTGATCGAGATCCATCCCACGGAGCTGATGAAAGCCCTTTCCTTCCGATGGGAGGAGATCGGCAGCCTGGAGACGGACGAAACCCGGATGACCGCGGCGCGGATGGTGTCCATCATCCGGGAGCTGCGGCGGACGGGGGAATCCCCGACCCTGCAGGGGATGATCGAGGCCGGGATTCCCCTGATCATGAATATGATTCAGGTGGACGAGGAGATGCTGGCCAAAGGCCTTTCCCTGGAGATGGATGCGGAGCGGCTGCAGAGCCTGATGGCAAGCCGCGCAGCGGCGGCCAGCGCAACCCTGGAAGGAAATCTGCTGAAATTCGGATACGCGGACCCGAAGGATCCGGCTATCGTGACGATCTATCCCCGGGACTTTGAGAGCAAGACAGAAGTGAAACGGATTCTGGATGCGTACAACGCGGCGCTCAGAGAGGAAGGACATCCGGAAAAAGTCATCGCTTACACGGATTACGTGGGGGCCCTGATGTCCTCGGTGACGACGATTATCGATGTCATCACGTGGGTGCTGGTGGCTTTCGTGGCGGTCTCGCTGGTGGTATCCTCCATTATGATCGGAATCATCACATACATCTCCGTGCTGGAGCGTCGAAAGGAAATCGGCATTCTGCGGGCCATGGGGGCCTCGCGGCGGAACGTGATTTCGGTTTTTACGGCGGAAACCTTTATCATAGGCATTCTTTCGGGGCTGTTTGGCATCGGAATGACGCTGATCCTGCAGATCCCCATCAACGCGGTCATCCGGTCTCTGGCGAACCAGGAGGGAATCCGGGCGTTTCTGCCCCCGGGAAGCGGCGGAATCCTGATTCTGCTGTGCATCCTGCTGACGCAGGTCGGCGGCTTTATTCCCGCCCGGAAGGCAGCCAGGCAGGATCCGGTGGAGGCGCTGCGGAGCGAGTAGGCCTGGAAGAAAGCAGGGGAAAGTACTGCTGAAGGAAGAAAACCGGAAAAGGCTTCCGGAAAATGGAAAGCCTGAAACGACGGAGACATGTTCGTGCAAAGGAATCGAGACAGGAGGAGCAACATGAATTTTCATCTGCTGGAAAATTATCTGGACTCCCTGAATGAAGAATACGGGATTCCTGCGCTGGACGTCATCGTGACGAAGGATCATGAAACGGTGTTCCGCCGGATGGTAGGGCAGGCAGATCCGGAAATCGGGCGTCCGGTCAGCAATCGGGACTATTACGAGCTTTTTTCCTGCACGAAGCTGATCACCATGACGGCGATGATGCAGCTGATTGAGGCGGGAAAGGCCAGCCTGTATGACCCTGTCAGCCGCTTTTTGCCTGAATGGGAATATATGACGGTCATGAACGCAGACTGGCAGACCAAAGGCCCCAATTTCAGCCCCAAAAGGTCGGAGCCCAGCCACTGGGCGAAAAACAGGGTCCGGATCATCGACTGCATGGCCATGATGGCGGGGCTGACCTATGATATGCACAGCGAGGCGATCGAAGAGCTGCTGGCGAAAAAGCCGGATGCGACCACCCGGGAGGTGGTAGCGGCCATTGCGAAGATGCCCCTGCTGTACGAGCCCGGAACCCGGTATCAGTATTCCCTGGGCCATGATGTCATCGGGGCGGTCATCGAGGTGATCTCCGGCGAGCGCTACAGTGACTATCTGCAGCATCATCTCTTTGATCCCCTTGGAATCCGGGACCTGACCTGCCATCCGACGGCAGAGCAGATGAGCCGGATGAGCGCCATGTACGAATTCCAGCCGGACAGCAAGCAAATGAAGCGGATCCCCGTCGAAAACGGCTATCGGATCACCCCCAATTACGAAAGCGGCGGAGCGACGCTGTCCGGGACAGCGGAAAGCTACGCAGCGGTGGTGGAGGCGCTGGCTAACGGCGGCGTCGGCCGGAACGGAGCGCGGATCCTGAAAGAGGACAGCGTGCGGATGTTTACGCATTCCGTCACCACGGGACGGGCGCTGCAGGATTTCCGGGCGGGCCGGTTCTATGAATATGGATACGGCCTGGGCGTTCGGGTCAAGACGGAGGAAGTGCCCGGATGGTCCCCGTTGGGAGAATTCGGATGGGACGGCGCCGCGGGAGGTTATGCCATCGTGGATCCCTTCAACCATATAGGCGTCTTCTACGTTCAGCATATCCGGAATTTCTTTGAGGGATACAGCGTCATTCATCCGAAGGTGAGGGATCTGGTGTACAAGGGGCTCGAACGGTAAGCAGGCGAGGCCGAGATTCCTGCGGCACGCTCTTCCGCAGAGGGGCTTCTCTCCGGAAACGGAGCCCTTCCGCAGTCTGGCCTCCAGGCGGGACCGTCGGCGGAATTCTGTTTAGAAAAAATTCTTGACTTTTGGCGGATCCTTCCGTATACTTGAAAAGCTGTTTGAGCGGTTCCGGGGGTTTTCCCGGGATAGGGATGCCCCTGTTGAATGACTATTGGTAGAGGAGTGACGAGAACATGTTCCGTACGTATCAGCCCAAGAAGCGTCAGCGCAGCAAGGTTCATGGCTTCCGTGCCCGCATGGCCACCAAGAATGGCCGCCGTGTGCTGGCTGCCCGCCGCCGTCGCGGCCGCAAGGAGCTGACGGTGTGACCGGCACCGTCCAGCTGCTAACGCTTGACTGTGGATAAAGGCCCGCCTTCGATAGAATGAGGCGGGCTTTTTCCGCATTATACGGGAAAAAGTATGCAAGCCGTCCGAAAACATCGGAAAATCAGCGGAGGCACCGAGGGTGAAAGGACGGCCGGATCAAAAGACAGCAATCCCCGGACAAGGAGAACCGGAGAAAGGAAAAATGGAAAGACAGTATCGGCTGAAAAAGAATCGGGCGTTCCAGTATGTCTACCGTCGCGGACAGTCTGCCGCCTGCAGGGATCTGGTCATGCTTCACGCCAAGGGGCGTGAGCTGAAGGTTGGGTTTTCCGTCAGCAAAAAAGTGGGCAACGCGGTTATCCGGAATAAGATCGAGCGCCGCCTGCGGGAATGCTTCCGGCCCTATTTAGGGGATGTGAAAACCGGCCTGTACGTCATC
>CADBTC010000103.1 GCA_902797445.1 uncultured Eubacteriales bacterium
TGGGGCATCTCCAAGGCCGGCGTGGGCGACGATGTGAACAAGCTGAACGCGGCCCTGAAGCTGATCGACTACGCGTACTCCGAAGAAGGCACCATCCTGATGAGCTACGGTCCCGAAGCGTTCCGCAAGCCCGGCGAGACCTTCCTGTTCAACGGCAAGGAAATGCCCGTCATCGCGGACGCCACCTACGCCGAGCTGTGGGAGAAGGCCAACGGCAACTACACCAACTACGCCCGTCAGTTCCTGGGCTCCACCCTGTCCTTCATGAAGAGCCAGGCTTTCGAGTATCAGTGCACCCATGAAGTCGGCAAGGAAGGCGCCGGCAAGATCTCCACGGCCATCGGCCTGGGCACCATCAAGCATCCCCTGCTGGCGGTCAACGAAGAGAATATGTGGTACACCTCCGTGCCCACCGTGCTGCCCACCACCAAGGAAGACAACCAGCTGCTGGGCACCTTCACGGATCTGACCGAGAAGTTCGCCACCAGCAAGGACGGCCAGAATGTGCTGGTTGACCTGATCGTCAACGGCTTCACCCTGGAAGGCATGTCCTCTCCCGATGCGGCCGCAGCCACCGTGGCGGATACCATGATGGGCGTGCAGTATCTGGATGTGAAGAACCTGGCCTGGCAGGATCTGCTGGACTATTACAGCGCCCTGAACTGATCGGAATCCCGAACGGATTCCATTTGGTACCCTGATGTAAACCGGGAAGCGGGGGAGGCGGAGCCTTTCCCCTCCCCCGCTTCCCTTTCCTGACAAGACAAAGCTGTTCTGAAATACACTCCGGAGGTCGATCATGTATAAGAAGCAAATGACCCTGCAAAGATACCTTTGCCTGGCACTGTTGATCATCAGCGCGGTGGTATTCATCTACTCATTAGGGATCATGACAGACCTCTATGATTCGCTCTATGGCACCTTCCGCCGGGGCAAGACCAGCGTCACCGGCGCGGAGGTCTATATGGACATGCAGGGCTTTAACCGGTCCTTCCTGCTCGGTGCCATCGGGATGATTCTCCTGAGCGTCCTGCTCTTTATCACCAATACCCATTCCCGCCGCCGGTACTATATCGGCAATTACTGCGCCGTGGGGATTTTCTCCGTGGCCAGCATCGCTTTCACCTGCTGGGCGCATACCCAGATCGAAGGGTTCAAGGCTCAGTTCCTATCCATTGATTTCGAAGCCCTGCTGAAGCATGCCACCTCCCGGAAGACCCTCTATACGGAGTCGACCTTCTGGTTCGATATCCACTATCTGGTCTTCGGGCTGCTGCTTCTGGGCACGGTGCTCCTGATCCTGAACACCATTTGGAAACGCAAGCTCATGAATGAAGAACGCGCGCTGATCGGCCATGGGAAGGAGGCTGTCGCATGAGTGACGTAAACGATCGCGAAATTAATCTGGATCGCATGCGCTATGTGAAGAACACCGCTTCTTCCCGGCTCTGCTATCTGGCCATTCTGCTGGATGTTCTGTATTTCGTTTCAATTTATAAATCCGATGTGGGCTCCTGGTACTATCAGATCCTCATCGGGGCTTCCATCGTCTATAACCTGCTGTTCCTGCTGATGGCCTTCCTGGCCTCCGAAGGGGTCAAGAACTATCAGAAGAATTATTCCTGGCTGCTCTACGGTCTGGGCATTGGCCAGATCATCCGGATCTTCATCCTCCCCACCCAGGCGCATAACGCCCTGGTGCAGGTGGGAGGCACCGAGGTGCCCGCCATGGGCGACGCTCAGTTCATGCGGGTCATCATCTACCTCCTGGGCAGCGCAGCCTGCCTGATCGGCGCGGCCCTGATCAACCAGCGGAAATGCACCCTGCTGGAAGGTCATCTGAAATCCCTGCAAGCAAAGGGGGCGGCATAAGATGGCGCAGCTGAATCTGAAGCATATCGATAAGATTTATGACAACAACGTGCAGGCGGTCTTTGACTTCAACCTGGACGTGAAGGACGGAGAGCTCATCGTTCTGGTGGGTCCCTCCGGATGCGGCAAGTCCACCACCCTGCGGATGGTGGCCGGCCTGGAGGATATCTCCCGCGGCCAGCTGCTGCTGGACGGGAAGGACATCACCCAGACCCCCGCCAAGGACCGGGACATGGCCATGGTGTTCCAGAACTATGCCCTGTACGGCCATATGACCATCTATGAGAACATGGCCTTCTCCCTGACGCTCCGGAAGGAAAACCCGAACGTCATCCATAAGAAGGTGCTGGCGGCGGCGGAAATCCTGGGCCTGTCCAGCCAGCTGAACAAGAA
>CADBTC010000104.1 GCA_902797445.1 uncultured Eubacteriales bacterium
CATGCCGCCCTTCGTTATGATGGGAAGCCCGTCCTTTGTCCCGCCGGCCAGCTTTCCGTAAACCGCCAGCGGTATAACCTCCTCCAGAGGATATTCCGCCTTCGCGCCAAGGCTGCGGCACAGGGCAACCGCCGTATCTCCACCGCAGGCGGCGGCTCCTCTGATCTCCGGGTGACGTCGGATAATCCCGGCCGCCACCTCTCCCATCATCTGATTGAACCGCGCGGACAGTTCATTTTCTCCGATTCCCTTTTCCGGCCCGCATCCGGTAAGATCTATTTTTTTCTCCGGAAAGATGCCGGCTGTACAAAGGCAGACGGTTTTCACATTCCCGCCGGCCGCTGCCATTTTCTGCTCCAGTTCCTGGCTCGTTTTCTCCGCAATGTCCCGGGCAGACTCAGCCAGCGCGGCTTCCGCCTCCTCCGCCCCGCATTGCTGCGGGAGGCTCGGCATATCCATATAGACGACCACCGTGTCCTGCTCGCGGCTGAGCCGATGCATCTGGGCCGCCGCGACAGCATTCACGCTGCCCACCAGAAAGAAGAGCCGAAAATCCCGCCGCTCTGCCTGATGCAGGCCTGCCACCGTGCAGGAAAAAGCACCTGGATCGGCGCAGATAAAGGGCTCCTTCATCCCCCTCGCCGCCTCGGCCAGTGTGATCAGATCCGCTTCCGTTTCCGCCTCGCACAGGATGAGCCGGGCTCCTTCCGCTTTCATTCTTTTCATTTGGAGGCTCAGCGCTTCCGCACCCTGCCGAAGATCGTTGATCCGGATTTCTCCCACCGGGTATCGGGACTGTTCCCGCAGCAGCTGAAGTGCGGAGCGGGTACGGATCGGATTCCGGGGATCCTTTGCGGCCGCGGTTTCGTCCAGCGGCACACCGTTCACATACAGGCACCGGTCTTTGTAAACCCTGCCGGCCCCCGGGAAGGTCGGAACCACGAGCGCGCATCTTTCGTCTCCGGCCGCGTCCAGCATGGCGCAGATTTCCGCGCCCAGGTTGCCCCGCAGCGTGGAGTCAATCCGCTTGGAGAGCAGAAAAGTGTCCTCCCGCATATAGCGCCGGGTCGCCTCATACACGCGCCGATAGGCGGCCTCCGGAGACAACGCGCGGGAGTCGGTGGATACGGCGATGCAGGCCGCATTCGGCCTGCATTTCTCTTCCTCCTCCAGTACCGTACAGGCGGGAAAGCCCTTCCGGACCATCAGGACGGCCGTGTCGTTCGCGCCGGTGTAATCGTCGGCTGCGATCAGAATTCCGGGCATATCCATATCCTCCACGTTTCAGTGCTCTGCAGCATGCACCCGCCATGTCTGTGCCCCTGTTTTATATACGGCATCAGGCGGGCATTTCCTGCCTGCGCTCCCGATCCGGATTCCGTGCCCCGGGGAGGGGCATATCCGAAGACCCTGGTTCTCGTCCGCTCCCCGGGGCAGGGTCGCGCACCTTACGCCTGCCCGAAAACGTACCGTCCGGGCTGCACCGTCCGGCTGATCCCGCCGATGACCACCTCGGTCTCCACCGGCGTGTCGATCTCAAAGCGAATGCCGCCCTCGGTGTACGTCCACGCGGAGCGGATTTTCCCGTGCACGGTCTCCACCTCCGCGCTCAGGCTGGTCAGCCGCGGATCCGGATTCGGCGCGATCCGCGCGCGCACGTACCCGGGAGAGGCGGGCGTGATGCCGGCGGCCGCGCCGAACACCCAGTCCGCCACGGAAGCGTAGGCATAATGGTTATAGGAGTTCATGTCGTCGTCCCAGAAGGTGCCGTCCGGCTTGATCCCGTCCCAGTGCTCCCAGACCGTGGTCGCCCCTTTAGAGACGGAATACAGCCAGCCGGGATATTCCTTCCGCAGCAGCAGGGACCAGGCCAGCTCCGCGTAGCCGTATCGGGTCAGCTCGTGCAGCAGGTAGGGCGTGCCCACCAGTCCGGTCTGCAGCTGCGTTCCGCAGTCCCGGATCTGTTTCGCGAGGGCGTCCGCCAGCTTCTGCGGCTCGTCCGTCAGGCCGAAATGCAGCGTCAGCACCTTTTCCGTCTGCGTGTTCAGCTCCCCGCTGAAGCGCGCCTGATAGGCCTTCACAATCCGTTCGTAAAGCCGCTCATATTCGCTCACATCCCGGCCCAGGATGCGGCCCGCCCGGATGACATTGTGGACGGAGTTCGCGTAAAACGCGCTGCAGACCAGGTCATCCTTGCTGTATCCCCGCTTCGCCAGCTCGATATTCTCCGGCACGTAGTCCTCCGGAAGGTCCAGCGCCAGCCAGTCGCCGTAGGTCCAGCAGCCGGTGAACAGGTCCGGCGTCGTGGTAACCGTCGCCACGTAGGCAATCCATTTCTCCATCGCTTCGTACATATCGAAAAGGAAGGACAGATCGCCGTAGGCTTCATACAGATTCCAGGGGATGATCGTCACCGCATCGGACCATCCGGCGCCGCCGGGCTTGTAGGCGGTCAGGCTGGGAATCACCTCCGGCACCCACCCGTTTTCCCACTGGGCCGCCCGCATATCCGCCAGCCATTTCCGGAAAAAATGCCGCGTATCGTACAGGTACATGCCGGCCCGGGAGAACAGCTGCCCATCTCCCGTCCAGCCGTAGCGCTCGTCCCGCTGCGGGCAGTCCGTCGGGATGTCCAGATAGTTGCTCTTCATGGTCCATAGGATATTGCTGAACAGCTGGTTCAGCATGGGATCGCTGCTCTCCAGCCATCCGGTGCGCGTCATTTCGGAATGCAGAACAATGGCTCGGACCTGGTCCGCGGTGAAGCCCTCCGGCGCCTCGTCGATCCGCAGGAAGCGGAAACCGAAGAAGGTCAGTCGCGGCCTGTAGCGCTGCCTTCCGTCCCGGCATACATATTGCAGTTTGCTCCGGGCGGAGCGGTAATTGCCCGTATAGAAATTGCCCTTCCTGTCCAGCACCTCCGCGGTGGAGAAGCACAGCCGCTCCCCGGCGCGGGCTTCCAGGTCAAAGGCCATATACCCCGTCATGTTCTGGCCGAAGTCGATCACCCATTCTCCCTTCGGCGTCCGAAAGGAGCGCCGGGGAAAGACGGTCTCCTGTTCGCGGACCTCGGGTCCTTCCTGAGGGATCAGGATATCCTTTGTGTATTTGCATGTCTCCGCCGGCTGAAAAACCGGCGTCCGGGTCATGTCCACGTCTTCCCCGTAGAAGATCCCACTCCGGGTAATGCTGCTTTCCGCGGCTTCCCACTGCCCGTCCGTGAGGATCACCTGTGGTTTTCCATCCCTGCCGGTCATCTGAATGGCCGCAATCAGCATGGGCGGCAGGAACTCGTCCGGATTCTTCGTCCTGGTCCAGGGCGCGTTCGTCCGCCGGAACCACCCGTTGCCCACGGTGATCTCCAGCGTGTTTTCCCCCTCCTCCAGCATGCCCGCAATATCATAGCGCTGGACCTGCAGCCGCTTGCTGTATTCCGTCCAGCCGGGCGCCAGGATGAAATCCCCGACCCGCTTCCCGTTCAGCACGGCCTCGTATACACCGTCGCAGGTTACCTCCAGTGCGGCTTCCCGGACCGGCTGATCGCAGCAAAACCGCCTCCGGAATACCGGGTTCACCGTGGAGGAAGCTCCCTTGAGCGTAATCCATGACGCG
>CADBTC010000105.1 GCA_902797445.1 uncultured Eubacteriales bacterium
CTCTGGCGGCCGCCCTCAGTCTTTCACGGGTTGTCATGAAGCAGAAGCCACCGGCACCTCTTCGGTATCCGGGGTCGTTTCAGCATTCGTCGTCTCTTCCGTTTCTGTCGGCTCTGCTGTTACCACCGGCGGTACGTAATCTTTTTCAGACTCCCGGTAATCCCGCAGGATGGCCCATCCTTCCTTTGTCTTTTTCGCGTGTTTGGGCAGTCCGTACAGCACCACGTTCACCGATACGATGGCGCATTCCAGCATCTTCTCATCCGGCTCCCGGGTGGTCAGCCGCTGCATCTGCAGCCCCGGCCAGCGCAGGATATGCGCAATCCTGCTGTTCGAGTGGGCAAGCCCCATCAGCACCTCATAGCTCACCCCGGCCACGACGGGCAGCATCGCCAGATGGAACAGCACCCGCAGGAAATAATTGTCGATGGGAACCAGGACATTGAGTACCAGGAACAGCAGAATGCTGATGGTGAACACGATCAGCAGGAAAGCCGTCCCGCACCGGGGGTGCAGCCGGGAAAAGGTCTGCGCGTTTTTCGGGGTCAGCTCCTGCGTGCTTTCAAAGCAGTGCACGGATTTATGCTCTGCTCCGTGATACTGAAAGGTCCGCCTTACATCCGGCACAAAAGCCACCGCCACCATGTATCCGATCAGGATCAGTATCTTGCAAAGCCCGCCCATCAGCGTATAGCCAAGCGCGCTCCAGCCCGCCTTCTTCAGCAGGCTTTCCACCCCCGCCGGCAGCGCCATAAACAGACCGATGCTCAGTGCAACCGCCAGTACGATCGCCACGGCCATGACAATTTTGTCTACGCCTTTTCCGGTCTTCTTCGCCAGCCATTTTTCAAACTTCGTCGGTTCCTCGTCCAGAATGCCCAGCATTTTGGTGGAATCCTCCAGGGTGTTCATGCCAAAATACAGCATGGTCCCCATATTGATGACCCCTCGAATAAAGGGCTTTCCCATCCAGGGATGCTTATCCTTGGGGGCAACGAACGCCGTCCGCTTGGTTACCATGGTGCCGTCGGGACGCCGGACAGTTACCGCCGTCGCCTTTCCGGACCGCATCATAACCCCTTCCATCACGGCCTGTCCACCCATATCCTTCACCGCGCACGCGGCTCCGTTTGCTGCTTTATCCTTGGCCATTTGCATGCCTTAACCTCTCTTTCCGGGGCTGTCCACACAACCCCAAATTATTCATTCGACACGCAATGTGTTTTTTCCTTCCATATTTCTCCGGCTGTGGGGGATGACGCCCCGCTTCCGTTTCAGCCCCGCGCCTCGAAAGTCCCGACGAAAAGCCGTCATCTTCATCAGCGCAGATCCGGAGCAAGCGGACTTACCGGTTCAGCCGGATCTGACGGCGCTGTTCCGCCGCGGAATATTCGATGATCTCCTCCGTGGTTTCCGGCCGAAAATACGGAACCGCTGTGGGCTGATCGTTCTCATCCAGGGCCACAAAAACCAGATAGGCCTGATTAATCTTCTCCCGCGTCCCGTCCAGCCGTTCGACCCAGCTGTCCACCCGAACCTCCAGGGATGTTTTCCCCGTCCAGGTCACATACGCCTCCTGAACCACCGTATCGTTCAGATAGGCCGGCGCCAGAAAATTCAGGTTATCCATGCATTTGGTGGTCACCGATTTTCCCGTGTACCTCCGAGCCGCCACTGCTCCGACCACATCGATCCACGCCATGATCTGCCCGCCGAAAAGCCGAGGCCTGGCATATCCGTTGCAGTGCTGGGGCATTACGATCTGCACCGCCGTTGTCTTTTCGCGCATCCCAATCTCTCCTCCCTCGCGGGCGCCCGCAGGCGCCTCCCCCATTTTGTTCCGGCTTTCCGCAGGATTATTCCTGCGGTTGATACCGTTCCAGATACTCTTCCAGGCAAAGATCCTCTTCCCACATCTTCATAGCATGTTCCTGCCCTACATACCGAATGTGCCAGGCCTCCGGGGAAAAGCCGGTGATCTGCTCCTTCCCCTCCTGATATCGGATGATAAATCCGTATTCCCAGCAATTCGCATGCAGCCAGGTGCACTGTTTGGTGCCGGCAAAAGAACTGGTTCCCGGTACATTGACATCAAAGGCCAGGCCCAGATGATGCTCGCTGGCCCCCGGCTCCGCCACGGTCTTCAGCGCCGCCCGGCGAGCCCGCCCCCGGCTCCAGTCCGCGTTTTTTTTCAGGTATTGATTGATCCGGTAGTTCAACATCTTTTCCTGATCCGCGTAGCTCCGGTAAGCCGCGCTGCACTGCCATTTCGTGATTCCGTCCGCCCGGGCAGCCTCCAGCATGGTGATCAGCGCTTCCACTGCCGACCGCACCGCCATGGTCTCCGGGTATTTGATCCGGATCAGGCTGGGATCGCACAGATCCGTCATCTTCACCAGATCCGCCGGCACAAAATTCTCCCCCACCGGAACCTGCAGGTTTGTCAGCATGGGCCATTCCCCCTCCAGCACATCCGTTGGTTCCGGGGGTGGCAGCGGAGACAGGGCTTCCGGAGAATACAGCACGGCTTGGGTCTGTTTCCCGGCGATCCCATCCGCAGAAAGGCCGTTCCGCTTCTGAAAGGCTTTCACCGCCTCCCGTGTCCCGGATCCGAATTTTCCGTCCGCATCCCCCGGGGCATATCCCAGCTCTGTCAGCCGCAGCTGCAGCGCCCGCACGTCTTCCCCTTCGGACCCTTTGGAAAGATTGCGAAAGGCTGCCGGAGGCGTCACGGCGGAAGCGGGAGTCTCCTCTTTCGATTCCCCCTCCGCCTCGAAGGCTTCCTCGCTTTCCGCCTTCGGATCCTCCGTATACCCGCTTTCCATCCAGTCCGTTATGCCGGCTTCTTCCGCATCTTCAGCATCAGGATCTTCCGCTTTCCCCCAAGCGGCGTCCCTTCCCCCCGGGGCCCAGCCTGCGCAAAAAAGGCCCAGAAAAACCGTCAGCGCCAGCATTCCTGCCCGAATTTCCTTTTTCATGCCTGCTCCCTCGCTTCCAGCGCCCGCTGCACGATGCGCAGGAAAATGGTGTTATCTGTCAGTTCCCCGACCGCTTCCACCGCTCTGAGCAGCTGCTCCCGGACCGGTGCGCCTTCCGCCTCTCCCTGCTCAAACGCCGCCCGCAGGGAAACTGCCCGCTCCCGGTTCTCCACGAAAGTCTGCCACGCTTTTTCCATGCTGAATGGATTTTCTTCCGCCGTGCTTTGCTCGTTTGCCATCCGTTCCTCCTGCTGACTGCCTTGTTCCGCCCCCGTCTCCGGTTCCCGAAAAAACAGGCCTGTGCATCAGGCCTGTCTTTTCGTGTTTCATCTTATTTCCCGGGGTAAATAATCAGGCTGTCCACATTATATTTCGCGAGCTTTTTCCGTCCTTCCAGGCCCGCCAGCTCCATGACGAAAAGCATCTTGACCACTTCTCCGCCTTCCGCTTCCACCAGCTTGGCCGCGGCTTCCGCGCTTCCGCCCGTCGCCATCAGGTCGTCCACGATCAGCACCTTCTGCCCCGGCTTGACGGCATCCTTATGCATCTCGATTTCGGCCTGACCGTATTCCAGGTCATATTTGACACTGACCGTCTCCCGGGGAAGCTTGCCCTTCTTCCGCACCGGCACAAAGCCCTTTCCGGTCAGGTAGGCCACCGGCACGCCGAAAATGAAGCCCCGGCTCTCCGGCCCAACCACCAGGTCATAGGATACATCACCGGCGGCCTTGACCAGCCCATCCACCGCGAGCTTCAGCCCGTCCGGATCCTGAATGACGGATGTAATATCCCGAAACATGATTCCCGGTTCCGGGAAATCCGGAATGGTCAGCACATATTCTTCCAGCTTTTTCATGTCGCGTCCCTCCAATGTCGTTCAATCCTGGGTTGCATACCGGATTATTTTACCACATTGTGTTGGCTTTCGCAATAAAAACACAATGCCAGGAGCGCCTGAAACCTTTCTCGTCCTTTTGCATTTTCTGCCATGTTTCACGCCCCAGATTTGACAACTCATACGTTTTCACCTAAAATAAAATCGGAAAATGAAACGGGAACCCGTCGAATCTGATGATTCGCTTCCGCAACGACGCCTGTTGCGCCAGGAGAAAGGAAACGAATGAATAAGAGAAATTACGCAGAAATCACGCCGGATATCAAGCGTCTTACAGCCCTGCTGGAGCAAAACGGCATGATCGACCGGGAGCTGTATGACCGGTATCAGGTCAATCGCGGCCTGCGGGATCTGAACGGGAAGGGCATCCTGACCGGACTGACGGAAATCAGCGAGGTCAACGGGCGCAGTCCCGAAGGGAAACCCATCGAGGGCGAGCTGTATTACCGGGGATACAAAATCAACGACCTTGTGCAGGGCTTCCTGCGGGAAGGGCGCTACGGCTTTGAGGAGATCACCTATCTGCTTCTCTTTGGCGCCCTGCCGGACAGGACCCAGCTGACCGACTTCGAACAGCTGCTGGGCAGTTATCGTTCCCTTCCCAACTCCTTTGTGCGGGATCTGATCATGAAAGCGCCCAGCACCAATATCATGAACGCCATGGCCCGCAGCGTCCTCTCCCTCTATGCCTATGATAACAATCCGGACGACGTCAGCCTCCCCAATGTGCTCCGCCAGTGCATCCAGCTCATCGCGATGCTGCCCCAGCTGGCGGTCCAGAGCTACCAGGCCTATGATTATTACCGTACGGACAGCACCAGCTTTTTTATCCATGACCCGCTGCCGGAGCTTTCCACCGCTGAAAACATCCTGTATATGCTGCGGCTGGACAACAAATATACGCCCACGGAAGCCCGGGTACTGGATATGGCCCTTGTCCTCCATGCAGAACACGGCGGCGGGAACAATTCCACCTTCACCACCCATGTTGTAACCTCCACGGCCACGGATACCTATTCCGCCATCGCCGCTTCTCTGGGCTCACTGAAAGGGCCGAAGCACGGCGGGGCCAACATCAAAGTGGTGCATATGTTTGATGAAATCAAGCATAATGTAAAGGACTGGTCCGACGAAGGTGAAATCACCTCCTACGTCCAGCGGATTCTGAATAAGGATGCCTTCGATCATACCGGCCTGATTTACGGCATCGGCCATGCCATTTATTCCAAATCTGATCCTCGGGCGGAAATCTTCCGGAAATTCGTCCAGAAGCTGGCCCAGGAAAAAGGCCTGGAGCAGGAATACTATCTGTATGAAACCGTCGAGCGGGTCGCCCCCCTGCTCATCAGCGGCCAGCGCAAAATGTACAAGGGTGTCAGCGCCAATGTGGACTTCTACAGCGGCTTTGTGTATCAGATGCTCGGCCTGCCGGAAGAGCTCTTTACCCCCATTTTCGCCATTGCCCGGATCGCCGGCTGGAGCGCCCACCGGATCGAGGAGCTGCTCAATGGCAACCGGATCATCCGCCCGGCCTACATGGCCGTCCAGCCCCAGCGGACATACGTTCCCATGGATGACCGCTGATGCGCTGCCCAACTCCCGGGGCGGAAATCCCATGGAAACGCGTCTTCACACAGAAGCCGCGCATCACAGGCAGAAAAAAGAAGCAGCCGCGGGTTTGAATCTTCCTGCGGCAGCCCATGTGAAAACCAGATCAGCAGATATTGTTCAGGACGCCGACCGAAATATAATTGTTCACGAGGGCATGGAAATCCGTGCCCTCTTTGCATTTCATGCTGAAAATCCCATTGACCGCCAGGCGGAATCCGCCCTCCGGCAGCTTTTCCGTCTCTATATACCGGTCCTGATACATTGAATCCCTGGAAACAGTGCGGTTTTCCAGGATACCCCTGCATTCCTCCGGCCCGCAGTCCGGAAAATTGACATTGTATACCTGTCCCGGCTCCAGCCTGCGGTCGATCAGCATCCGAAGAACCTCCGGCAGATACCGGTCCCCAATCCGGTGATCCTCACTGTGGCTTTCCGACAGCGCAATTGCCGGGATCCCAAACCGATCCGCTTCAAAGGCCGCGCCTACCGTTCCGGAATACTGAATGTCCACACCCATGTTGTATCCAAGATTGATCCCTGAAAGCAGAATGTCCGGCGCAGGATCCATCAGATACCGAATCCCCACCCGGGCACAATCCGCCGGCGTTCCGCTGCAGGCATAAGCCCGTACGCCTTCCACCGGAAATGCGTAGGGCCGAACGTCCAGATGCCCCCGAATGATGATGCTGTGGGATGCGGCGCTTCGCTGTCCATCCGGCGCCACCACCCACACTTCCCCAAAGTCCTTTGCCGCCCTGGCCAGCCGTATGATCCCCTCCGACTCAATCCCGTCGTCATTCGTAATTAATATCCTTTTCATCCAAACCTCCGGTTTCCAGTCTGCTTTCCCGTCTTTTCACGCGTGTTTCCACCCCGGCTTCCAGCTTTTCCGGATCCTTCACACCCTTTGATTATACAGAAAACGAACCATTTCAGCAACCGAAGAAGAAATCTTTATCCGCTCCTGCACATGGCCCGCATGCTAAACCAACGGTTTAATGACAGGCATGCTCCAGCATGGTATCCTCTGCATGTCGAAAGGATCCCGTCAGCGAGACGCTGGCGACCGGCTAAAACCTGACAGACCTTCTCAGCTTCATTCAGAAACGAAAGCTGCCCAGGTATCTGGAGCTGGTCATTCGGGATCAGATCATCGCGGCATAATCGTGGTACGCCTAAGGAGAGTTGCTGCTCATTCTCTCCGGGGACCTTTGCGGAACCTGAAACAGTAGGGATATCCGAGATCATGTTTGCGATCCTGATGCTCGCTTGATCGCAAAGGTTTCAGATGCCAATATGATAGGATTACGGAATCAGGAGAGGAGGAGCCCTGGATGAAGATTAATTTTTGGGTAGCTGGCACTTTCTCCGTCCCAAAAGCACTCCCCTGGAAGGGAAACGCCCTGAAAAACTGTTCCCTTCTGTTCAAAACCGTGTCCCCGGGATCAGCAGCGCTCCAGCCGCGGTATAAGCCTCGAAATATATTCCAGGCCGAAAAGCGGAATGATCCATGATCAAAGAAAAACCCCTGCAGGCTTTAATCCTGCAGGGGTTTGCTCTCGAGGTGCCATCCAGATTCGAACTGGAGAATAAAGGTTTTGCAGACCTTCGCCTTACCACTTGGCTATGGCACCCTAAGAAAAAGAGCGGTAGACGAGGCTCGGACTCGCGACCTCCACCTTGGCAAGGTGGCGCTCTACCAACTGAGCTA
>CADBTC010000106.1 GCA_902797445.1 uncultured Eubacteriales bacterium
ATGCGGACCCGGCTGGGCCAGAAGTTCCGGGCCGTGGGCCAGAGCCAGACGGTGTCCAATGCCGCCGGCATCAACGTGGACCGGACCCGGGTCATTGCCATCATGCTGTCCACCGTGCTGGCCGGATGGGGCCAGATCCTGTTCATGCAGTCGGACGGCATCGGCACTTTCCAGACCTATGCGGCCCATGAGCAGGTCGGCCTGTATGCCGGCGCGGCCATACTGGTCGGCGGTGCATCGATTGACAGAGCGACCAACCTGCAGGCCCTGATCGGTACCTTCCTGTTCCACTCTCTGTTTATCACCGCCCAGAGCGCCGCCTCCAATCTGTTCGGCGACAGCGCGGTGGGCGAGTATTTCCGCGCATTCCTGTCCTACGGCGTCATCGCCATCGCTCTGGTCATCTATGCCTGGCGCGGCGCCAGCCGGAAAAAGAGCAGCGTGGATCTTTCGAAGGTTGCAAAGGAATAAGGATGATCAGACACGCCGGAGAGAAATCCAGTTTTCTCTCCGGCGTTTTATCGTGCGCATCGGGATCCTGGAGGCATGCGATGAGCCGCAATTGTAAGGGAGCGATGGAAAGAATGTGCGGTGAGGGGGAAGATCGCAAAATGAAAAGACTGTACCTTTTTTCGAAAAAGTATGGTATGATGTCAGCCGAGGACAACCGAAAAGTGACGACCGGAAAGGGAGGCGCAGCATGAACAGCAGAATTCAGCGGGTGCTGGAGAAGATGAAGGGAATGGGCCTGGATCAGATGATGGTATCTGATCCGAAGAGCATCTGGTATCTGACGGGGGTGGACGTGGAGCCCCATGAGCGGCTGTTCGCCTTTTTGATCAGGGCGGACGGTAATCATGTGTTTTTCCTGAATCGCCTGTACAATGTATCGGATACGGGATTTGAGGAATGCTGGTTTTCCGATACGGATGATTTCATCGGAATGATGGCGGAAAAGGTGGCGGACGGATCCCTGGGCATCGACAAGGAATGGAAGGCCGGGTTTCTGATCCCGCTGACGGAACGGAAACCGGGCATGCGGCCGATCCTGGCCAGCGACTGCGTGGATGACTGCCGGGCGGTGAAGGACGAGGCGGAGAAGGCAAAGATGCGGGAGGCATCCCGGATCAACGATGAAGTCAACCGTCTGGCGTCCGAATACGTGAAAGAGGGCATGACGGAAAAGCAGGTGGCGGCATTTATCGATGCGGCCTTCCTGGAAAGGGGAAGCAGCGGAAACAGCTTTACCACCATCGTGTCCTTCGGGGCGAACGCGGCGGATCCGCACCATGAGCCGGACGATACGGTGCTCAGGGCCGGGGACTGCGTGCTGATCGATATGGGATGCGTAAAGGACAGATACTGCTCCGACATGACGCGGACCTTCTACTGCAGGACGGCGGATCCGGAGCAGACGAAGATTCACGACCTGGTCCGGGAAGCCAACGAGAAGGCGGAAGCCATGATCCGGCCGGGCGTCCGCTTCTGCGATATTGATGCGGCGGCCCGGAACCACATTGCGGAGGCGGGATACGGAGAAAACTTCACCCATCGGCTGGGGCACTTTATCGGCCAGACGGCCCACGAGAAAGGGGACGTCAGCAGCGCGAATACAAGAGTGGCGGAGCCGGGGATGATCTTTTCCATCGAACCGGGGGTTTATCTGCCGGGACGCTTCGGCGTCCGGGTCGAGGATCTGGTTCTGGTCACAGAGGATGGATGCGAGGTGCTCAACCGGGAGGACAAGCACTGGCGGATCATTGGATAAGGAGCGGGATTCCGTTTGGGAGATTCGTAAGGAATTGGCCGCCGTCAGCAGGAAAAAGGACAACTGATGTCAAATTACTTTTTGATAGGATAAAACCGAACCGATGACGGAAGCCGGAACGGCGGAAACGGATACAAAGGAGGGAATACGGGCAGTGTTCGGAAGTGGAAAACTGAAAGCGCTGGAGAGCCAGCTGGTCTCCGCGAAGGAGAAGCTGGAAAGCGCGATCAAGGAAAAAACGGATCTGGGGCAGCAGCTGAAGCAGGCCCAGGAGCGGATTGCGAGCCTGGAAAAGCAGCTGGCGGAGAGCGAAGGTGCCGAGCTGCAGAAGAAAGCGAAGGATACCATTGTTGAATACGAAGGGCTGAAGGAGCTCTATATCCAGAAGAATAAGGAGATCGATGCCAGTCGGGAGAGCGTGGAGGAGGGATTCGCCCGGGAAGCGGCCACCAAGCGGCATAACCTGGAGGAGGAAATCCAGACCAGCCGGGCGGACAACCAGAATCTGGTAAAGGAAACGGTGCAGACCTTCGCAGGCAGCTACCAGTATTACATGAACCAGATCCAGGCCCTGATGGATGCCATGTCAAAGGCTGCGAAGGAGACAGGAGACAGCCTGTTCGCTGGCGGCCCCGAAAATATCAAGGAGCAGTTTGGCGCGCGGATCCTGGAGCACCTGCACAATGACAGCGACGCACTGAAGGAGGAAGGGACCGGCGATATTCTGCTGATCGGGCAGAAAGAGCCTAAGGCTGAAGAAACCGCCGAGGAAGCCGCGGAAGAAGCCGCGGAAGAAGCCGAGCCGGAAGCTGCGGCAGAAGCGGATGCGGAAGAGACCGGGGAAACAGCCGCGGAAGAGGCTGCGGAGACGGTGTCAGAAGCCGCCGAGATCGTGAAAGAATCGGTTGAGGAGCCTGTGGAAGAAGCCGCGGAGGCAGTGACGGAAACAGCCGAGGAAGTTGCGGAAGAAGCGTCGGACGCTGTGAAGAAGACGGAAGAAGCGGCCGGAGAAACAGCGGCGGAGATCTTGGACACCTTCATGGATGAACCGGTGGGCTTTGTGGATGTGGAGGATACGGAAGCATGAAAAAATGGCTGATTGCCCTCTGCTGCATCGTGCTGGCGGGTGCCGTTGCCTTTGTGACGGTGGTCAACAACAAGCAGGGCCAGATTGATACGCTGAA
>CADBTC010000107.1 GCA_902797445.1 uncultured Eubacteriales bacterium
AGCACAGGGACGGGCATGCCGTCCATGCCGGAGCCGAAGAAGACCGGATGGAAGAGCCGGATCTTCGGGATCAAACCGGAGCAGGAGGACGGGCTGGTGGATGCGTCCGCCCGGGAAAACACCGCGCAGCATACGGGCCGCGTGAACCGGACGGCCGCGGGCCGGCGGACGGTCAGCGGCAGCCGGATCGGCGAGCCCGCGACCGCGTGGAACGCGGCGGACCAGGATGCGCGGGTACAGGAGGCCTATGCGGACGCGTTCCGGCGGAACCGCGGCGCGAAGCCGCCGGAGGCCCGGATACAGCCTGCGGAGGAGACGGAAAACGAGTCCGCGGAACCGACGCCGATCGTGATGCGCCGGCCGGGGAACCGGACGGACGCGGAGCGGAACACGGGCAGGCAGCCCGCGGTCCGGGAAAATGAAAATCAGAGCGCCGGCAGCCAGACGCCCATGGGGGCGGAGGCCGAAGACGGATTCGGAGCGGAAAAGCGGAGCAGGGACTCCGGGACGCCTGCCGGAAGCAGAACGCAGAGCCGGATGCCGGACGGGCTGAACGCGGAGGGTGCCTTCGGCGGCCAGAGGAGTGAAAAACGCGCCGCGGGGGCGGTGGGAAGCAAATGGCAGACCCAGCTGGCCGACGCGGAGGAGAAGGCCGCGCAGCAGAGCAAGACCGGGCCGGCCGTCGGAAGCATACAGGACGCGGCCGTGCCTTCCGGAGGCCGGGAGGACGGACCGGCCGCGGACCATCAGGCGGAGCGGCCGCAGGCGCCGGTTCGGGTGCCCGCGGCGGTGGAAACCATTGCCCGCCCCACCTGGAAGCCGGAGCTGAAGCGCGTGACGCCGAAGGAGGAAACGGAGGAGACGCCCTACTGGGAGCCCACGCCCTATTACGCGCCGCCCATTACGGATCTGAAAAAGCCGGAAGTGAACCAGCTGGATACCAGCCGGGAGGACGAGGAGCGGTCCCGCCGCCTGGAGGCGACCCTGGCCAGCTTCAAGGTCCAGACCCGGGTGGTCCACGTCACCCACGGTCCCGCCATCTCCCGCTTCGAGCTGGAGCTGGCGCCGGGAACCAAGGTGGGCAAGGTGGCGGCCCTGGACCGGGATATTGCCTCCGGCATGCAGGCCACCTCCGTCCGCATTGAGGCCCCCATTCCCGGCAAGAGCCTGGTGGGGGTGGAGGTGCCCAATTCCGCAAGGGCGACGGTGACGCTGCGGGAGCTGCTGGAAAGCCCCCAGATGCAAAACGCGAAATCCATCCTGACGGTGGCGCTGGGGAAGGATATCGCCGGCGCGCCGGTGGTGTGCGACCTGGCGAAGATGCCCCATCTGCTGATTGCCGGCGCCACCGGAAGCGGTAAATCCGTATGCATCAATACGATTATCAACAGCCTGCTTTTCAGGGCCAGCCCGGATGAGGTCAAGATGATCCTGGTGGACCCCAAGGTGGTGGAGCTGCAGTGCTATAACGGCATTCCGCACCTGCTGCTGCCGGTGGTCAACGATCCCCATAAGGCGGCGGCCGCCCTGGCCTGGGCGGTGGCCGAGATGATGGAACGCTACGATAAATTCGCGGAGCGGGGCGTCCGGAACCTGGAGGGCTACAACAATACCCTGGAGGACGGGGAGAAGCCCATGCCCCGGCTGGTAATCATTATCGACGAGCTGGCGGACCTGATGATGGTCTGCAAAAAGGATGTCGAAGAGTAGATCTGCCGGCTGACCCAGCTGGCCCGGGCGGCGGGCATTCACCTGATCGTCGCCACCCAGCGGCCGTCGGTGGACGTCATTACCGGCCTCATCAAGGCCAATATTCCCAGCCGGATCGCCTTTAAGACCGCGTCCTCCGTGGACAGCCGGACCATTCTGGACCATAACGGCAGCGAGGAGCTGCTGGGCATGGGCGATATGCTCTATCTGCCCACCGGATCCTTCGCGCCGACCCGCGTGCAGGGCTGCTTCCTCTCCGACGAGGAAGTGAACCGCATCGCGGACCACGTGCGCCAGGCGAATCCCAGCACCTACGATCCGGATGTGCTGGACAAGCTGGAGCAGCTGAGCAAGGGAAGCGATGAGTCGCCCGCCGCCGACATGATCGGAGGCGCGGGGGACAGCGCGAGCGGCGACGGGGAGCTCTTCGCCCAGGCGGTGGAAATCGCCATTCAGGACGGGCAGGTGTCGACCTCCACCCTTCAGCGGCGGCTGAAGGTGGGATATTCCCGGGCCGGCCGGCTGACGGACGAGATGGAAGCGCGGGGCATTATTTCCGCCAAGGACGGCAGCAAGCCCCGGAAGACGCTGATTACCCGGGAAGAATGGATGAGCCTGCAGGCGCAGGACGCATAGAACAGCGGACGCCGCCCGGATGGCGGAGCGCCCGTATGCGGATCCATCCGGAATGCGAAAAACAGGAAAAGG
>CADBTC010000108.1 GCA_902797445.1 uncultured Eubacteriales bacterium
CCGGTAAAATGCAGGTTGATATCCTCCATGGGCACCACCTGGGCATACCCGCCGCCCGCGGCGCCGCCCTTGATGCCGAACACCGGCCCCAGGGAAGGCTCCCGCAGGGCCACGGTCACATCCTTGCCGATGCGGGCCAGGCCGTCGGCCAGGCCGATGGTGGTCGTGGTCTTGCCCTCCCCCGCCGGGGTGGGGGTCATGGCGGTAACCAGGATCAGCCTGCCCGGCTGCCGGTCGGTCTCCGCGATCAGGGCCGGATCGATCTTCGCCTTGTACCGCCCGTAGGGCTCCACGTATTTCTCCGCCACATGGGCTTTCCGGGCGATTTCCTGGATGGGCTTCATCTCGCACTGCTGGGCGATTTCGATATCGGAAAGGTATGCCATGCTCCTTTGTGCCTCCTGTTTTTTCCGTTTAACTGTCTTCGGGCGTCCGTCCATCTCCGTACCCGGCCGCCCTTCGCCGCTTTCCCGCGCGGCGCTTCGCAAGGCTTTTTTATTTGAAGTATTTCACCGCGGATTCAAACATCCGGATGTCGTAGTTTCCGGGAACGTTCTGATACAGATCCTTCCCCACCCGCTCGCTGTGGCCCATCTTGCCGAACACCCGGCCGTCGGGGCTGGTGATGCCCTCGATGGCGTACAGGCTGCCGTTGGGGTTGAAGCGCAGGTCCATGCTGGGATTCCCCGCCAGGTCCACGTACTGGGTGGCGATCTGGCCGTTTTCCGAAAGCGTCCGGATCAGGTCCTCGCCCGCCAGGAAGCGGCCTTCCCCGTGGCTGATGGGCATGCTGTAGATGCCGCCCTGCTCCGCGAGGGCCAGCCAGGGGCTCCGGTTGCTGGCCACCCGGGTCCGCACGATGCGGCTCTGGTGCCGGCCGATGGTATTGAAGGTCAGGGTCGGGCAGTTTTCATCCGTCTCCAGGATTTTGCCGTAGGGCACGAGCCCCAGCTTGATCAGGGCCTGGAACCCGTTGCAGATGCCGCACATGAGGCCGTCCCGGCGCTCCAGCAGCTCCGTCACGGCCTCCTTCACCCCGGGATTCCGGAAGAAGGCGGTAATGAACTTGGCGCTTCCATCCGGCTCGTCCCCGCCGGAGAAGCCGCCGGGAATGAAGATGATCTGGCTGTCCCGCACCTTCTGCGCGAAGGTCTCCGCGCTGCGGGCGATCTCCGCGGCGCTGCGGTTGCGAATGACGAAAATCTCCGCTTCCGCCCCCGCGTCCGTCACCGCCCGTGCGCTGTCATATTCGCAGTTCGTGCCCGGGAAGGCGGGAATCAGCACCCGGGGCTTTGCGGTCCGCACGGCCGGCGCCGGCCAGCTGTCCGCCCGGCAGCTGAAGGCCGGAACCTGCTCGTCCTTTGCACCCGGCACGTCCGTGGGATAGACGCCCTCCAGCGTTCCCTGATAGACGCCCAGCAGCTCCCGGAGGGATACGCTGCTGCCCTGCCAGGTCAGCGCGGCGTCCTTCTCCTCTGTCACCCGGCCCAGCCGGCGCCCGATGGGCAGATCCTCGCTCAGCTCCGCGATAAAGGAGCCGTAGCAGGGCGTAAAGAGCTCCGCCGGCGCCCAGTCGTCCGCGAAGGCAAAGCCCAGCCCGTTGCCGAAGCCCATCTTCATCGCGGAGATAGCCGGGCCGCCGGGTTCGCCCGCCCGGCAGGCGACGATCTTTCCGTCCCGGATCAGGTCATGCACCTGCCGGAACAGCGCCTTCTGGGATGTCGCCGTGGGCAGGCCCCAGGGGCCTTCCTCGGGGCTGAGCACCACCACCGGATGCCCGGCGGTTTTGAATTCGGAGGAGATGATTTCGCCCGTTTTCCCGGTGGTCACCGCGAAGGAGACCAGGGTCGGGGGCACGTCCAGATTTTCAAAGGAGCCGGACATGGAGTCCTTGCCGCCGATGGCGGCGATGCCCAGATCCATCTGGGCCTCAAAGGCACCCAGCAGCGCGGCCAGTGGCTTGCCCCAGCGCCGCGGATCCCTGCCGGGCTTTTCGAAATATTCCTGGAAGGTCAGATACACATCCTCGAAGGACGCGCCGGAGGCGATCAGCTTGCTGACGCTGTCCACCACGGCCAGGTAGGCCCCGTGATAGGGGCTGCCCACAGCCACTTCCGGATCATAGCCCCAGGCCATCAGCGTACAGTCGTCGGTGTGGCCCTTTTCCAGGCTCACCTTCTGCACCATGGCCTGCACGGGCGTCAGCTGGTTCTTTCCGCCGAAGGGCATGAGCACGGAGCCCGCCCCGATGGTGGAGTCAAAGCGCTCGCTGAGCCCCTGCCGGGAGCAGCACGCCAGGCTCCCCGCGCTGTCGCGCATCGCCTGGGCAAAATCATCCCCGGGCAGATATTCCATCGTCAGCGTCCAGTCCTCCGGCGCCATCTCCGTATGCTTCGGCGCGCCGTTGGAATTCAGAAAATCCCGGGAAATATCCACGATGGTCTTTCCGTTCCACCGCATGGTGAGCCGGGGATCTTCCTTGACGCGGGCCACCGGCGTGGCCTCCAGGTTTTCCGCCGCGGCCAGGGCCAGGAACGCCTCCGCGTCCTCCGGCGCCACCACGACGGCCATCCGCTCCTGGCTTTCGGAAATGGCCAGCTCCGTGCCGTCCAGGCCCTCGTATTTCTTCGGCACCGCATTCAGGTCGATGTCCAGCCCGTCCGCCAGCTCCCCGATGGCCACGGACACGCCGCCCGCGCCGAAATCGTTGCACCGCTTGATCAGCTTCGTGGCCGCGGGATTGCGGAACAGCCGCTGC
>CADBTC010000109.1 GCA_902797445.1 uncultured Eubacteriales bacterium
ATTCTGAGCCGGATGGCGGCGGAAGGCGCGGAGTATGAAGACGTGCTGAAGGACGCGCAGCGGCTGGGGCTGGCGGAGCCGGATCCCACGGCGGACGTGGAGGGGATGGACGCGGCCTACAAGATCAGCATCATGGGCTCCCTGGCTTTCCACAGCCGGATCTATATGGAAGATGTATACCGCGAAGGGATCACGAAGGTGACCGCGGAGGACATTGCCTTCGGCCGGGAAATGGGCTATGTGCTGAAGCTGCTGGCCATCGGCAAGGACAACGGAAATGCCATCGAGGCCCGGGTGCACCCGGCCTTCCTGCCGGCGGATCATCCGCTGGCCCGGGTGGACGGCTCCCTGAACGCGATTTATCTTTACGGGCATTCCTTTAAGGACATGATGCTGGAGGGCCGGGGCGCCGGGGACGCGCCGACCGCCAGCGCCATCGTGGGGGACATTGTGCTCGCGGCCCGCAGCGCGGTGCATCCTGTCGCCTGGCTGCGGCCGGATCCCCTGCCCGTGGCGGACGACTGGCAGAGCAAGTATTTTATCCGCATGAAAGCCAAGGATGAGCCGGGCGTCCTGGCGGAGGTAACCGGACTGCTGGCGGGAGAAGGCATCTCCGTATCCGCCATGATGCAGAAGGGGGCCGCGCCGGGGGATAAGGCGACCCTGATCGTCATTACCCATATCGCGCCGGAAAAGGCGGTGCGCCGGGTGGTGAAGGCCCTGAACCCGGAGATCTGTCAGGTGGAAAACGTGATTCGTGTGGAAGGATAAGGCGAAAAGCCCTTTGAGAGGCGGGAGGCGTAGGAACAGACGGCGCCTCCCGCTGTGTTTATGAACCGGACCGCGGCACAGAAGGCGGCTCCGGCGCGGACATACGGGCGCCGCGCTTTAGCGAAGGCAGGCGCGGTCCGGGAGGGCCGGACGCGCATGAGAGAGGCAGGATAATAGATGGAAAAATGGGTGTTTTTTGATCTGGACGGAACCCTGACCCAGTCGGAGGAGGGCATCTGGAACAGCGCGAAATACGCGGCGGAGAAGATGGGCTTCCCGCTGCCGACGGAGGAGATGCTGAAAAAGTGGATCGGCCCGCCGCTGATCTGGTCCTTCCGGAATCTGATGGGCATGACGGAGGCGCAGGCCTGGCAGGCCCAGGAATATTATCGGGAGCGGTATACCACCGTCGGGAAATATGAAAACCGGGTTTATCCCGGGATCCGGAACCTGCTGCGGGCGCTGAAGACCGACGGGGTCCGGATGGGGATCGTGACGGGCAAACCGGAACAGCCCTCCCGGGATATTATCGCCTACTTTGGGCTGGGAAAATACTTTGAATGCTATTCCTGCGCGACGGACGGGCACGCGGAAAAGGACATGCTGATCCGCGCGGTCATGCCTGCGGGGGAAGCGGAAGTCTGGATGGTGGGGGACCGGAAATTCGATATGGAGGGCGGTCTGCGGGCCGGCGTCCATACCCTTGGAGTCACCTGGGGATACGGCAGTGAGCAGGAGCTGCGGGACGCGGGGGCGGAACATCTGGCCGCGGATCCCTGGGAGGCGGCGCAGATTCTCGTGCCCGGGGCTCAGCGGCCGGAGGGCGCCTTCCTGAGCATGGAGGGGCTGGACGGCTCCGGCAAGAGCACCCAGATGGAGCGCCTGACGGACGCCCTGGAGCGGTTCGGCTTCGAGGTGGAGCATTCCCGGGAGCCCGGCGGCACGCCCATCGGGGAAAAGATCCGGGATATTCTGCTGGACCGGGAGAACGCGGAGATGGCGGATATGACGGAGGCGCTGCTGTACGCGGCGAGCCGGGCTCAGCATGTGCGCGAAAAAATCCGTCCCGCGGTGCAAAACGGCAAGGTGCTGCTTTGCGACCGGTACCTGGATTCCTCCGTGGCGTATCAGGGAGGCGGGCGCCTGCTGGGGGTGGACCGGATCCTGGCGGTCAACGAGCCGGCAGTGGACGGCATGCTGCCCCTGCTGACGGTTTATCTGGACCTGGATCACCGCGCCAGCCTGGAGCGCCGAAGCGCGGCCAGCCAGCTGGACCGGCTGGAGATGGAAAAGGAAGATTTTCACGCGCGGGTGGAGGAAGGATACCACGCGCTGATCGCCCGGCATCCGGAGCGGTATGTGGTGGTGGA
>CADBTC010000110.1 GCA_902797445.1 uncultured Eubacteriales bacterium
CCCGGCGGTGAGCCCCCATAAGACGGTGTCCGGCGCCCTGGGCGGCCTGGGGGGCAGCGTGCTGGGTGCCCTGATCGTATGCGGCATCGCGGCGATTGTCTGCAACAAAACGACGCTGGCCAAGCTGCCGGCCTGGTGGGAATACCTGCTGCTGGGCTTCTTCGGCGGCATCGTGGGCCAGGTGGGGGATCTGTTTGCCTCCCTGGTGAAGCGGCACAGCGGCATCAAGGATTTTTCCAACCTGTTCCCCGGCCACGGGGGCATGCTGGACCGGCTGGACAGCGTGCTGTTTATGGCGGTGCTGATGTTCTGCTATCTGAATATCGCGATTTAAACCAGTTTGGAAAACAAAATCCGAATATTGACCGAGGAATATACAGATATGAAGCGGATTGCAATTCTTGGATCCACCGGATCCATCGGCACCCAGGCCCTGGATATCTGCAGACGGCATCCGGAGGCGTACCGGGTGACCGCACTGACGGCGAAAAGCAGCAGGGAGAAGCTTTTTGATCAGGTCCGGGCATTCCGCCCGGAGATGGCGGGGCTTCTGGACGGCATCCGGCAGGAGGAGATCCCGGAGGATCTGCGCTTCTGCCGTTGGCTGAGCGGAAAGGAAGCCCTGCACGCGGCCGCGGCGGAGACGGAAGCCGACGCGGTGCTGGTGAGCATCGTGGGCATCGCCGGCCTCCAGAGCGTCATGGACGCGCTGGAGGCGGGGCGCCAGGTGCTGCTGGCAAACAAGGAAGCGCTGGTGACCGGGGGACATCTGGTCATGGAAAAGGCGAAGGCGAAAGGGCTGCCCATTCTGCCGGTGGACAGCGAGCACAGCGCCATCTTCCAGTGCCTGCAGGGCGCGGGGGGCAACCAGCCGGAAAAGATCCTGCTGACAGCCTCCGGCGGCCCCTTCCGCACGTGGAAAAGGGAGGATATCCGGAAGGCCACCAGGGCGCAGGCCCTGAAGCATCCCAACTGGGACATGGGAGCCAAGATCACGGTGGATTCCGCCAGTATGTTCAACAAGGGGCTGGAGATCATGGAGGCCAGGTGGCTGTTTGACATGCCGGAAAGCCGGATCGAGGTGGTGGTGCATCCGGAGAGCATCGTGCATTCCGCCGTCGCCTTTACCGACGGGGCGGTCATCGCCCAGCTGGGCGTGCCGGATATGCGGGTGCCCATCGGGTACGCCATGAGCTATCCCCTGCGGAAGACGACGGGGGTGCCGGCGCCGGACCTGTTCGCGCTGGGAAAGCTGACCTTCGAGCGCCCGGACGAGGACAAATTTCCCTCCCTCCGGATGGCAAAGGAAGCGCTGCGGGCGGGCGGGGCCGCCTGCACGGTCTTAAACGGCGCCAATGAAGAGGCGGTGGCCCGGTTTTTGCGGGACGAGATCTCCTTCGGGGAGATCTATGACCTGGTCGCCAGGGCCCTGGATGCGCTCGGCGGCCTGCCGGCCACCTGCCTGGAGGAGATTTTTGAGGCGGACCGGCGGGCCCGGAAAGTGGTGAAAGAGAGATGAATATCCTGTCCATTCTGCTGGCCATCCTGCTGCTGGCGATCCTGATCGTAGTGCACGAAATGGGGCACTTCTGGGCGGCCCGGTGGATGCACATTGACGTGGCGGAGTTTGCCGTGGGCTTTGGGCCGAAGCTTTTCGGATGGAAGAGCAAAAAGTATGAAACCACCTTTGCGGTGCGGGCGATTCCGCTGGGCGGATACTGCGGCTTTTACGGGGAGGATTCCCTGGAGGAGCTGCCAAAGGACGACCCCCGGCTGTTTCCAAACCAGAACGTATGGAAGCGGCTGTTTGTCATCGTCATGGGGCCCATGATGAACTTCCTGCTGGCCTTCATCCTGGCCACGGGATTTTACTGGGTGAATGGGATCAGCACCGCCGTGGGCGTGGATCCCTATATTCTGGATGTCAACGCCGCCGGCGCCGCCCGGGACGCGGGGCTCCGGAGCGGGGATATCATCACGGAAATCAACGGGCAAAACATGCTGGACGGAACCACGGAGACGCTCCTGAATGCCATTGGGGGATATAAGGCGGAGGATCCGCCCCTGGAGGTGACCGTGCGCCGGGGAGAGGAGACGTTGCATCTGCAGATGACCCCGGCCTGGAATGCGGAAGAGGAACGGATGATGGTCGGGGTGACCATCGGGGCCCGGTACCGGCTGGAGACGGAAAAAACGACGCTGATCGGGGCTGCGAAGGCCAGTGCCGAAATGTGCTGGCGGGCCAGCGGGCTGATTCTGAACGCCCTGAAAAACCTGGTGACCAGGGGCGAGGGCCTGGATCAGACCTCCGGGCCGGTGGGCATCATCTCCATTGTATCCACGGAGGTCCGGGCAGGCGGCTTCCAGGCCTTCCTGGAGATGCTGATCTCCATTTCCATCAATCTGGGACTGATGAACCTGCTGCCGATTCCGGGGCTGGACGGGAGCCGTCTGGTGTTCGGGCTCATTGAGGTCGTCCGAGGGAAGCCTGTCCCGCGGGAAAAGGAAGCCCTCGTCCATACGGTGGGCATGGTGTTTCTGCTGGGGCTCATGGTTGTGATGACCTTCAAGGATGTTATGAATCTGATCCGCTGAGC
>CADBTC010000111.1 GCA_902797445.1 uncultured Eubacteriales bacterium
CAGGGGCGCCAGCAGGAAGACCCAGATGCCGCTCAGGTTGCCGGCGATCAGGGCGGGACCGAAGCTGCGGGCGGGGTTCACGGAGGTGCCGGTGAAGTTGATGCCCAGCAGGTGAACCAGGGTCAGGGCGCCACCGATGACCAGGCCGGCCACATTGCCGAATTCCTTTTTCGAGGTGACGCCCAGGATGACCAGGACGAAGATGCAGGTCAGAATGGCTTCGATAATGAAGCTGGCCACTGCGTCATTGGCATAGAGGGCATTGGTTCCGAGTTTCCCGGCATCCCTGACCACAGCCATCAGCAGGCCGGCGCCGGCGATGGCGCCCAGGAACTGAGCGACGACATAGCCGATACAGTCCTTCAGGGTCATTTTCTTCGCGCAGAGCATGGCGATGGAGACGGCCGGGTTGATATGGCAGCCGGAGATATTGCCGATGGAGTAAGCCATCGCCACGATCACCAGGCCGAAGGCCGCACTGGTGACGCCGAGGGAGCCGCCGGTCTGCCCGGCTACGCCGCAGGCCACAAAGACCAGCACGAAGGTTCCGATAAATTCCGCCAGATATTTCCTGATGTCTTTCATGAGTGAAGTTCCTCCTTATTATTTACATTGCCGCGGAAGGGCCGTCCGGCTTTCTCCGCGGGCGGAGGCATTATATCGCGGAAAGAGGAGAAAGGCAATCCGCCCGGAGCATAAAAGCATAAAAAAACACAAAATGAGAAGGAATGAACGGCAGAACGGAAGCGGAATATACGGTGGGCAGACTTGCCAAAAGCGCCTGATTCTGATACACTCATGGAGCGGAAGCCGGGAAGCACGGGCGGAGGGACGGTGTTCGTTCCCGTCGGAGGGCGGAAGGGCTGAAACAAGCGGCGCCCTTTAAGACGAAGGTGCCGGAGAGATCCGGTTTTCGGCGGGCTGCCGGAAAGAAAGACCAGAACGTGAAATCGGAGGGATCTGCGTGATGAAAAAACGGATGCTGATCGCGCTGGCGCTATGCCTGGCGCTGTGCCTGGGGGCAGCGGGGCTGGCGGAAGGGACGACGGGGACGGATACCCCTGCGCTGCTGGGAGGATGGCAGGCGCCGCAGGACGGGACGCCCACGGAAAAAACGCGGGAACTGTTGGATAAAGCCTTCAACGGAATTGAAGGAAACGCCATCGAACCGATCGCTGTGCTGGGGACGCAGGTAGTCTCCGGGACCAATACGTGCATCCTCTGCCGGATTACCCCGGCGGTGCCGGATGCTGTCAGCTATTACGCCATGATTTATGTCTATGAAGACCTGGAGGGGAATGCCCACCTGAATATGATCGTGGAGCTGGATCCCGGCGCTGTCTATATGGGCGAAGACGGGATGACTCCGGACGGAGGGCTCGGACTTTCGGAGGAAAACGGCTGATCCGGAGGGGAAAAGGCCGCATTTGGGCGAAAAGCGTTTTTATCACACACGGCTGTACCGGCCTGAGGACGTTGTGTCCTCAGGCTGTTTTTTTTTCGGAGAACGATCCATTGCGGGACCCGGGAATTTGTGATGACAGGGGCCGAAAAACGCACACTCTGCTGCCGTCAGGCTTTCCTTTTGATCAGCGGCGAAAGCTGAGCCAGAATGACGGCTGTAAACATAATCAGGCATCCGAAGGCTTCGCGGGAGGAAAGGCGCTCGCCCAGAAGCAGCGCTCCGCCCAGTACGGCGAAAACAGATTCCAGGCACATGATCAGGGACGCCACGGTGGGGTTTACGTCCCGCTGGCCGATAATCTGCAGGGTATACCCTACGGCGCCGGAGAGCACGCCGGCGTAGAGCAGCGGGATCAGGGCGGCGCGGATGCCGGAGAGGGTTACGGTCTCGGTCAGGAAGGAGACGAACAGCCCAAGCGCCCCGCAGACCAGAAACTGATCCCGGGAGAGACGGACCGGATCCGTCCGTGGGGCATAATAATCCACGCAGAGGATCTGCCCCGTAAAGCAGACGGCGCATCCGATCAGCATCAGGTCCCCCCGGTTCACGGAGAATCCCTCTCCCTGAGGAACGCACAGCAGGAAAAGCCCTCCTAATGCCAACAGGACGCTGAGCGCGATCCACTTTCCCGGATTTTTATGAAAGAGCAGCCAGGCAGTAACGGGGACGAGCACCACATAGAGGGCGGTAATAAAACCGGCTTTGCCGGCGGAAGCGTACACCAGGCCCATTTGCTGCAGGGTGGAGGCCAGAAAGAGCAGGGCGCCGCACAAAAGGCCGCCCAGCCGCTGATTCTTCCGGCGGTCAGGCGCCGGAGCGGCTTCCCCGGCGCTGCCGTGGTGCCCGAGAACCGCCGCGACAACCGTCAGGCAAAGGCCGGCCAGGGCGTTGCGCAGCCCGTTAAAGGAAACCGGGGGCATGGCGTCCATTCCAATCCGCTGGGCCGTAAAGGCAAGCCCCCAGATGACGGAACCCAAAAGCAGCAGAAGGCTGCCCCGCAGCGCATTTTTCTTCATAGGATGATTCCTCCGATTGGATTTTAAGGGAGCCGGGAAAGAAGGGCTTTCTCCGGCCGGAACGCACGGAAACGGGCCGCTGCTCACGGCCGCCGCCGCGCGGCGCCTGCGCATCCCGTGAACAGGAACGGAAACAGATCGGCGGGAAGTATATCATTTTTCGTGAGGGATGACAATTCCTCCGGAATATGTTAAAATAATAAACTGATACTGACTGTTCACGCGTGCGGCCGTCCCCGGACACGGGGCCCGGAAGAGCAGGGACAGGGCGGCGTACGGATCGAAGGAAAGGAACGGAAACAGGGAATGGATATGAAAACGAAAATCGCGGAACTGACCAGCGAAACGATGAAGAAGCTGTGGCCGGAAGCGGCCGGGCTTCCCGAGGCTGAGGAACTGAGGGGGCTGCTGGCGGTGCCGCCGGATCCCGCAATGGGGGATTACGCGTTCCCCTGCTTCCGGCTGGCCAAGGCACTTCGGATGGGGCCGCCGAAAATCGCGGAAGCCCTCTGCGCCGGATGGGACCGGGAAGAGACGGCCAGCGTGCAGGCTGTGAATGGATATATGAACTTTTTCCTGAATCGGGAAAACTTTACCGCCGAGATCATGACGGACCTGGCGGAAAAAGGCGAATACTATGCCGCGTCCGATATGGGGAAGGGGAAGACCGTTTGTCTGGACTACTCCTCCATTAATATCGCCAAGCGGTTCCATATCGGGCACCTGTCCACCACCGTGCTGGGCAACAGCCTGAAGCGGATTTATGATTTCCTGGGATATAAAACCGTGGGGATCAACCATCTGGGGGACTGGGGGACCCAGTTCGGCAAGATGATCTGCGCCTATAAGCACTGGGGGGACAAGGCGAAGGTGGAAGCCGGCGGCGTGGATGAAATGACGCGGCTGTATGTCAGGTTCGGCGTGGAAGCCAAGGATCATCCGGAGCTGGAGGATGAAGGCCGGGCGTGGTTCAAGAAAATTGAGGACGGGGACCCGGAGGCGCTGGAGATTTTCACCTGGTTCAAGGATGTAACGCTGAAGGACGCCATGCGGGTGTACGATATCCTGGACGTCCATTTCGACAGCTATGCCGGCGAAAGCTTCTACAACGATAAAATGCAGCCGGTCATCGATCTCCTGCGGGAAAAGAATCTGCTGACGCAGAGCGAAGGGGCCTGGGTGGTGGACCTGACCGAGGACAAGATGCCCCCCTGTCTGATCCTGAAAAAGGATGGAGCCACGCTGTATGCGACGCGGGATCTGGCGGCGGCGAAATACCGGCAGGATACCTACCATTTTGACAAATGCCTGTATGTGGTGGCCTATCAGCAGGATCTGCATTTCCGCCAGGTCTTCCGGGTGCTGGAAAAGATGGGATACGACTGGGCGAAGGACTGTGTGCATGTGGCCTTCGGCATGGTCAGCCTGGGCGGGGAAGCTCTGTCCACCCGGGATGGGGTCATCGTGTACCTGGACGATCTGCTGAACCAGGCCATCGCCAAGGCGGCGGGCATCATCGACGAAAAATCCCCGGGACTGGAAAACAAGGAGGAGATCGCGCGCCAGATCGGCGTAGGCGCGGTGGTCTACACGACGCTAAGTGCCAATCGGATCAAGGATATCGACTATCCCTGCGACAAATCGGAATACACGGATGAGGACGGGACGCCCCGGATCCGTTACAGCATCGACTGGGAAAAGGCCCTGAACTTCGATGGGGAAACGGGCCCCTACGTGCAGTATACCCATGCCCGGTGCTGCTCCGTGCTGCGGAAGGCGGCGGACTGGGATCTGCCCGCGCCTGACTGGAGCGCCCTGACGGATGACGAGGCGCAGACCCTGCTGCGGCTCATCAGCCGCTTCCCGGACGTGGTGAAGGAGGCTGCGGATAAATACGAGCCCTCCATGATTACCCGTGCCGTGACGGATATCGCCCAGGCTTTCAACAAGTATTATTATGAGCATCGGATCCTGGACGGGGAGCCGGCCCAGGCAGCTGCCAGGGTGGCGCTGACCCGGGCGGCCGCGCAGCAGATTAAAGCAGGCCTGCGGCTGATCGGCATCGAAGCGCCGGAGCGGATGTAAGTCTGGGGCCGGGTGCGTACCGGAAGGAGCGTCCATGCGGGGAAGGGACCGCTCGGCCGGCGGCACAAAAATATTTTTTCACAAAGAAGGAATTTTAAAATTCTGTGACGAAATATTAAATGTTATAAACTGTTCTCCTGAGGTTCAGGGAGGAAGGTGCGAGGAAAGATGAGCAAGAGGAAGAAGAGCAAAGCGGTGCCGGTGGTGCTCGTGCTGACGCTGCTGTTCGCGGCCGCATCGGTGGCCTGTTTCTACGCGGGGGACTGGGTGACGGCGCAGAAGGAACAGGCGCTGAAGAAGGTCCAGGACGAAGTGGACGCGCATAACGAAGCGGAGCGGGACAAGTACGCCGCGGCCATGGCGGATTTCGAACAGGAAACCTCCAGCGGCGCCAATCTGGCCTGGCCGGCGCAGAAAAGCGAAGGCTGGGATCTTCTCGACCTGACGAACTATCCGCTGGAAAGCCCCTCCACCGTGACCATGACCCGCGGCCAGGTGATGAACAACGGACTGCTGCTGATCAATCAATGGCATTCCCGGCCGGAGGACTTTGACGAGAGTACGCTGGTGGGCCTGGGCAACTACTTCAACTGGGGGATTCAGGTGTCCGATGCCAGCGTATCCCTGTTCCCGGTAGCGGCAGATGCCCTGAAAGCAGCGGTCGACGCCGCGGCCGCGGAGGACCTGACCCACTATATGGTGGAGGAAGCCTACCGCTCCTGGGATACCCAGAATACCTACTTCCAGAACCGGGTGGAAAAGCTGAGCAGCAAATACACCGGGGACGCGCTGATCGAGGCGGCGAAGAAAGAAGTAAACTATCCCGGCACCAGCGAGTATAACTCCGGGCTTTCCTTCCGGCTGCGCCTGTACGACCGGAATGATAAAGAGGTTAACAACACCAAGTATTCCACCTCCTCCCAGGGGATCTGGATGAACGAAAACTGCTGGAAATACGGGTTTGTGTTCCGCTTCCCGCTGAACGCCTGGCCCCTGCCCACCTCCACGGATAAGAGCTTTATCACCGGGATCAGCAGCCAGATGAACCTGTATCGGTATGTGGGCGTGGGCAGCGCCACCATCATGCATTATATGGACTTCTGCCTGGAGGATTATATTCAGTATCTGGAAGAACACCCCCACGTGGCCTTCTTCGAGGACGGAAAGCTGAAATACGAAGTCTACCGGCAGTACGTAGGGGAGGACGCCTCCTTCGACATCATGATTACCGGCCGGGCCAGGAACTATGTTTCCAGCCTGGACAACATGGGCGGCGTGATCACGGTGTTTGAATACTGATTGATCCACTTCCTTCAAAGCGCTCTTCGGAGCGCTTTTTCTTATGACAGACTGCATAAACCCGGCTTTATTCAGAGATGCATAAGCAGGGATGCTCCTTCCGGAAGAGACAGAAAATGAAAGGAAATGAAAGGAAAGGTTCAAAAGCGCCTTTACATGTCCGATTTTTCAATTGACAGGGCTCCCAAAACAAACTATAATACAACCGTTTGAAGAGAACCCTGTTTTTCGCGTGCCTTCGTGGGCGGCGGGAGCGAGGAGATCCGATCGACACCCTTATATTTTCCAAGGAGGTACATTCATGGCCATCAAGATCACTGTTGACGGCAATACCGCCGTCAGCCATGTCGCGTATGCGTTCAGCGATGTGGCAGCCATCTATCCCATTACCCCTTCTTCCCCCATGGCGGAAGTAGCGGATGAATGGGCCGCCCATGACAGGAAGAACCTGTTTGGACAGACTGTCCGGATTGCCGAAATGCAGTCTGAAGCCGGTGCGGCCGGTGCTGTGCACGGATCTCTGTCCGCCGGCGCGCTGACGACGACCTTCACGGCTTCCCAGGGCCTGCTGCTGATGATCCCCAATATGTACAAGATCAGCGGTGAGCTGACCCCCGCGGTGTTCCACGTGAGCGCCCGCGCCCTGGCCTATCATGCGCTGAACATCTTTGGCGACCATAGCGACGTTATGGCCTGCCGGCAGACGGGCTTTGCCATGCTGGCGTCCAACTCCGTCCAGGAAGCCCATGACATGGCGCTGGTTGCCCATCTGGCGACCCTGAAGAGCTCCGTGCCGTTCCTGCATTTCTTCGACGGTTTCCGGACCAGCCATGAAATCCAGAAGATCGACGCCATCGATACCAAGAACTGCTACGAAGAGATCAAGGACCTGGTTCCGTGGGACAAGGTGGCCGAGTTCCGCGCCCGCGCCCTGAATCCGGAACATCCCCATCAGGCCGGCACCGCCCAGAACAGCGACATCTACTTCCAGGGCCGTGAAGCCGGGAACAAGTTCTATCTGGCTGTGCCCGCCATCGTGGAAGAATGCATGGACGCCGTGGCCAAGCTGACGGGCCGGGCGTACAAGCCCTTCCAGTATGAAGGCGCTCCGGATGCCGAAAAGATCATCATCTCCATGGGCTCCAGCTGCGACGTTGCCCACGAGACCATCAACAAGATGCTCGAGAGCG
>CADBTC010000112.1 GCA_902797445.1 uncultured Eubacteriales bacterium
ATTTGATTCATATTCATAGCGGATACCTCCCGTGAAGGTCTATTTGACTTTCTTTGACCTTCGTGGATATCTTACCGCTTTTCAGGGATATTGTCAACAGATATTTTGTGTTTTTACGAAAAAAGTTTCGCCGGTTGGATCGGCAGCAGAAGCACGGAGGAAGCTTCTCTGCGCCGGGGAGCCGCGGTTCCCTGCGTTCGGGACAGAGGAAAACCGCCCCGCCGGTCTGATCGGCAGGGCGGTTTTGTGCACTTGGCTATATGACGGGCCGTTTTGCGTTATTCGGCGGCGCGCTCCAGCAGGGTCAGCATGTAGACGAACTCTTCGCGATAGGGATCGCCGGTGACCATGCCGCAGTCGCGGGCGAGGGACAGGGCGCTTTCCCAGGAGGAGGAACCGGCGTATTCGCTCCCGCGCAGGAGCATGGCGCATTCCGCGACCGCGGCGGCCCACTTCATGTTGTCGGAGAGGGCATCCGCAGGATCCCCGGAGAGGGGGAAGGTTTCCAGGGTGCTGGTGTCCCCGTCGGGGGCCTTATAGCGGATATTCAGGGTCAGCCATTCGCCTTCGGCGGTGTCCGCTTCCGGGGCGGCCGGCTGGGCGTATTTGCTCTGGGGCAGGCCCAGGTCCGCGGCGCTGCCCACGGGCACGATTTCATACAGCGCGGTCACCCGGTGCCCGCTGCCGATCTCCCCGCCGTCCTTGGTGTCGTCGGCGAAATCCCGGGCGTCCATGACGCGGTCCTCGTATCCGATCAGCCGGTAGGCGGCGACCCGGGCAGGGTTGAAGTCCACCTGGAGCTTGACGTCCTTCGCGACCTCCGTGAGGGTACCGCCGGCCTCCATGACCAGGGCCCGCCGGGCCTCGAAGATGGTGTCCATGTAATAATAGTTCCCGTCGCCGTAATCCGCCAGGGCTTCCAGCTTGTTATCCTTGTAATTCCCGTAGCCCACGCCCAGCATGGTCAGCCGGACGCCGGCGGTTTTCTTTTCCATCACCAGGCGGGCCAGATCGCCCTCGCTGGTCATGCCCACGTTGAAATCCCCGTCCGTGGCCATCAGGATCCGGTTGACGCTGCCTTCCGCGGCATACTGCTGTGCCAGGGCATAGGCGGTCGTGATGCCCGCGGCGCTGTTGGTGGATCCGCCCGCCTCCAGGGCGGAGATGGCCTCCATGATCCGGGTCTTTTCCGACGCGGGGACGCCGGAGAGGACCACCTCGTCCCGGGAGGCATAGGTAACGATGGATACGGTATCCTTTTCATCCAGCTCCTCCAGCAGCAGCAGGAAGGCCCGCTTCACCAGATCCAGCCGGTCGGCGCCGAACATGGAGCCGCTGACGTCGATGAGGAAGACCAGATTCCGGGGAGCCCGGTCCTCCTTTTTGATTTCCTCGGCCTGAACCCCGATCTGCAGCAGCAGCGCCTCCGGATTCCAGGGGCAGGAGGCCAGCTCCATGGTGACACCCAGGGGATGGCCCGCCTGAGGCGCGCTGTACTGATACCGGAAGTAGTTCAGCATCTCCTCTACCCGGACCGCGTCGGCCGGTACCTTCGCGCCGCTGAGGATCAGCCGGCGCAGCTGGGCGTAGCTGGCGGTATCCACATCCGCGGCGAAGGTGGAAAGGGGATTCAGGGAGGCGGACTGGAATCCGTTTTCCTGGAAGAAGGTGTATTCATTCGTGTTCCATCCGTCGGACTCCCAGGCCGTGCTTCTCTGCATCGGGGCCGAATAGGCCGCGGCGAGGGGCATGGAGGTGGATTTGGGATACATCCCGGGATAGAAAGGGGCGTTGGCGGCCGCGCCGTCCATCTCAACATCCTCCGCCCAGACCTCTTCGTGGAAAGCCTGGGCGACCGCCCCGGCCGAGAACAGGACTTCCAGGGTCTTTGCGTCCGCCATGCCGGTGGCCAGCAGGCTGTTTCGCAGCTGGAAGGCGGTCAGGGCTTCCTCCGTGGCTTCGTCAAAGACGCCGGTGGCTTCCCCTTCCAGATACGCCAGCTCGATCAGGCGGTTCTGGATCTCCCTGATCCGGTCTCCCTGATCTCCTCTGCGCCAGATTTCCTCCCCCAGGGCCGCGCCCATGGGGATCAGCAGGGCCAGCACCAGCATCCAGGCCAACATTCTTTTCATGGTTCATTCCTCCTTGCAAAATCCGCTTTGCGGATCGGTCTTTCGGGTATTCACTCTGTTCGACGGCGGGATTCCGGAAAAGTTCCCTGTGTTTTGCGCTTTGGGATAAAAAAGGCCGAATTTGCCGGCTTGTTTTCGGGCTGGATTGGTGATATAACGTCGCGGGCGGCAAAAGAGAACCGCCGAAAGAAAGGTATTATTGTATGAACCGGAACCTGACCCATGATCTGACAGAAGGCAGCCCCATGAAGCTGATGATCCGCTTCGCGCTTCCATTGCTTCTGGGGATGCTTTTTCAACAATTCTACTCCTTTGTGGATACCGCCATCGTGGGGCGGTATCTGGGCGCTTCCAGGCTGGCGGCCGTGGGGGCGACCGGCTCGGTGAACTTTCTGATTATCGGGCTGTGCCTGGGGCTGTGCTCCGGGCTGGCGATTCCGATTGCCCAGGCCTTCGGGGCCAAGGATGAGCGGGAGCTTCGGCGCTGCGTGTGGCACGCCGCGGTGCTCGC
>CADBTC010000113.1 GCA_902797445.1 uncultured Eubacteriales bacterium
AGGGTGCTGAAAAAGTAACCCTGCCCATCCTTAATATCCTGACCGGGAAACGGACATGCGCTCCGTTTCCCGGTGTTTGTTTTCGAAAACAATATATATGTATTGATATATCAGCTGTTTTTATCTGTACTTGACGGATTTGGAGGAAACAAGTACAATAAGCACAGATATATCGGCCGGCCGCACCCGGAAAAACGGGTAGGCCGGGGCGGAAAGGAAGTCTTTTTCATGCCATTGACGATCGCGATCGACGGGCCGGTCGGCGCAGGAAAATCAACCGTTTCGGACGCCGCGGCGGAAGCGCTGGGGATCCTGCATCTGGACACCGGCGCCATGTACCGTGCCGCGGGCCTGGCGGCCAGCCGGCAGGGCATCTCTCCGGACGATGAAGAGGGCGTGGCCCGCGCCGTGCGCGCCGCCGACATCGCCGTGCGCTATGAAAACGGCCGTCAGGTGACGATGCTTAACGGGGAGGACGTTTCCACCGCCATCCGCACGCAGGAGGCCGGGCAGATGGCCTCCGCCGTGTCCCGCTTTGCCCCGGTCCGCCGGCAGATGGTAAAACTGCAGCAGCAGTTGGCCCGCACCACCGCCATGCTGGTGGACGGCCGGGATATCGGCACGGTCGTGCTGCCCGACGCCCCGGTCAAGATTTTCCTGACCGCCTCCCCCGAGGCGCGCGCGCTGCGCCGGCAGCGCGAGCTGATCGAAAAAGGCCAGAAGGCCGATTTTGAGACAATCCTCGCCGAGGTCAACGCCCGGGACGACCAGGACACCCACCGGGAGGTGGACCCCCTGCGCCAGGCGGAGGACGCCGTGGTGCTGGACTCCTCCGAAATGACCTTCGAGGAGACGGTCGCCGCCATTCTGCGCATCGTTTTTGAAAAAACGGGCATCCGGCCGGTCGGGGAGGCGAAGGCATGAGCTCTCCTGAAAAGCGCACCTTCTGGTACACGATGGCGCGCGGCGTCACCCTGCTTTTGACCCACACGGTCTTTCCCACCCGCTGGCACATTCCTTCGGATCTGTCCATTCAGGGCCCGGCGATCATCGTCTCCAACCACCGCCACTGGCTGGACCCGCTGCTGATCGGCGTCAAGGTCAGGGGTTATGAGATCCGCTTTTTAGGCAAGAAGGAGCTGGTTCAAACCAAGGTGGGCAAATGGCTTTTGACCGCCCTGCACATGATCGTGGTGGACCGCCATAACAGCGACCTCAAGGCCATGCGCGCCTGTGTGCAGACCATCCGGGAGGGCCATATCCTGAGCATTTTCCCCGAGGGGACCCGCTGCAAGGGCGAGGCGATGGCGCATCTGGAAACCGGCAGCTCCCTGATCGCGCTGCGCTGCAAGGTGCCGGTATATCCCGTGCTGATCGACAGGCCCTGCAAGCTGTTCCGCCGGGTCAACGTGTATTTCGGCCACGCGCTTTCCCTGGACGACCTGTTTGAAGGCCCCACTGACAATCAGGCGGCGGAGGAAATGACCCGGCGCATCCGCGAGGGCGTGCTTTCTTTGGGCCCGAAGGGCTGACGAGTGGTTTTTAAAGCACACTCAGCCGCAATTTTTTTGTAAAAAGTGGAGATTATGCTCCGCTTTCACGGCAAAAAAGAAGGATTTTTGCCGTTTCTGTCGAAAGAGTGAAGGAAAAGATACGGGTCACGGCGCATTTCCCGCCCCTTTGGGCTGCGCCCGCCCGCGTCCGATCTGATTTTGCGCGTCATCCTTCGCGCTGTTTTTCAAAGGAGAGTTTCATGAGCCGTATTACGGATCTGGGCATCGACCTGGGCACCTCCAACGTCCTGATTTACGGACGGAACCGGGGGATCATATACAAAGCCCCGGCGGTCATTGCCCTGAACCGGGACACGAACGCCATCATCGCCATCGGGGAGGAAGCGCACCGGATGCTGGGCCGCGCGCCGGGCAGCATCATCGTCAAGCGCCCCCTCAAAGGCGGCATCGCGGGGAAAAACCTTTCCCTGGTAGGGGCCATGCTGCTGCAGTTCGTCATCGAGGCGAACGGCAAGCACATTTTTTCCGGCCCCCGGGTGGTCATGTCCGTGCCCCCGGCGCTGACCGAAACGGAACGCCGCTCCATCACCGCCGCGCTGTTTGAATCCGGCGCGCGCCGCACGCAGATCATCTCCCGCCCCATCGCCGCGGCGCTGGGCGCCGACCTGCCCATCGGCGAAACCTACGGGGAAATGATCGTCGACATCGGCGGCAGCATTACCGACATCGCCGTCATTTCGATGGGCACCGCGGTGATCAACGAAAGCCTCCCCATCGGCGGGGACAGCTTTGACGAGGCCATCATCCGCTACGTCCGCCGCAAGCATAACCTCCTCATCGGGGAGGTCACCGCCGAAGAAGTCAAGACCCGCATCGGCTCCGTCATGCCCCGGCGGGATCCGCTGTACCTGGACATCACCGGGCGGGACCTGCTCAGCGGCCTGCCCAAGACCCTGCGGATTACCTCGGACGAGG
>CADBTC010000114.1 GCA_902797445.1 uncultured Eubacteriales bacterium
CCAGGGAGCCGATGTCCCCGTTTTTTCACCCGCTATGTGAAGCAGGCTGGTGCCCTGCCGGCCGTATCTGCCGTCCCCTGGCGTCAAAGACGGGGGCGTGACATCGCGGCCAATGGACCCGGGCTCCATTTTTCGAAATGTGGGGAAAACCGAAGGACTGTCGTGAACCCCAGGTGACTGACGTCATTATACTTATTTCAGGTCTGTTCGTCAAGCCTTTTTTCGATTTTTTGTCTTTTTTCTCGGCTTTTTTGGATTAAAACGACATTTTCCTTCCCGAGAGATCAGGCCTGTTCCGCGATCCAGCCGCCGCATTCCTCGATGAAATCCGCCGGATCCAGGAAGGCCATTTTACGCTTGAG
Organism: uncultured Eubacteriales bacterium; assembly: GCA_902797445.1. Taxonomy (GTDB): domain Bacteria; phylum Bacillota; class Clostridia; order Christensenellales; family Aristaeellaceae; genus Aristaeella. The sequence goes on from CADBTC010000114.1 coordinate 363, forward strand.
CAGCTGCTCCCGCTTCAGGGTCGCGCGGGTTTTCTCCTCTCCGTCCATCCGGCCGAGAATGGATACCTCCTCCACCGGCAGCACGGCCAGCAGGTCCCTGGCGATCCGCAGGCTCATCGCCCCCAGATACCTTCTCGCATTCTTCCCCATGTGCTCCGGTCTGCACTCGAACTCGCATTCAAGCCTGTCCGCTGCCGGCGTCCGCAGCACGATGCCCTGGGCATACTCCATCAGATCGCCCAGGGGATTCAGCGTCGTCAGCACCTCCGCGTACGCCTTGCGGTCCCCTTCCAGCACGGACGGGGCCATCCTGTGGTAAAACGACCACCGGTCCGGCGCCGTCAGCCCGTCCGGAGCATATTCCCGGATCAGCGCTTCCGTCCAGTCAACGGTTTCATCCGCGGTCATCCACAGGTTCTCTATGCTCACCTTCCGGGCCGGCGCCTTGGCGGCCTTTTTTTCAGCCTTTTGTTCCGGATCCGGTGCCGCCGCGGTTTCCCGCTCCTGTGCCCTGGCCCGGGGCTCGGATGCCGCATTTTCGAAGGCCTTCTCCGCCCACTGCTCCGGATCCGCGGTGCCCCACAGATCGATGCCGATTCCCTTCAGGGTCTCCGCCAGTTTTTTCTGGGCTGCGTTTAAATCCACCTTTTCGCTCATTCGGCCTTCTCCTCCTTCCGGCACCGCAGGACGGGCGGATTCGCGGCGGGATCAAAGCCTTCAATGACGATGCCCGCCTCCTCCGTGACCCCGTTGTCGAACATCCACCGGCTCAGGGGGTTCACCAGCAGGCTTTCCACCTGATTGCCGATGCCCCGGCCGCCGTTGCTCAGATCGAAGGTAGCCGCCTGCCGCAGGCTTTCATAGGCAAAATCCTCAATACGAACCCGGATGTTCTTCTGTTCCCGCAGATTCCGGATGATTTTGTCCACCTGGCTCTTCAGGATCAGATCCGCCGCGTCCTTCCGGATATAGTCAAACACCACGATGTTCTCCCCGATCCGGTTAAGAATTTCCGGCCGGCCCAGTTCCAGCTTAAAGTAATCCTCAATGGCAGCCCGCACCCTGGTCCGGACCTCGTTGTAATCCATATCCATGGTTACGTTGGGCTGGCGGTTGCCAAAGGCGTCCTTCACATAGATGCCCAGGTTGCTGGTAAAGATGATAACCGTTTCAGAGAAATAAACGGTTTTTCCCTGCCCGTCGGTCATGCGCCCGTCTTCCAGAATCTGCAGGAACTTATCCAGCACAGAGCTGTGCGCTTTTTCAATTTCGTCGAACAGCAGAATGCAGAAGGGGATTTCCTTCACGGCATTGGTCAGCTGGCCGCCCGCTTCATAGCCCACGTATCCGGGAGGGGCGCCCATCAGCTTCTGGTCTGAATGGGCCTGTCCGTATTCGCTCATGTCGAACCGGACACAGGCGCTCTCATCCCCGAACAGCTTCTCCGCCAGCGCCTTGGCCGTCTCCGTTTTTCCCGTTCCCGTGGGGCCCGCGTAAAACAGCACGCCTTTGGGCTTTCCCGTCGAGGAGGACTGAACCCCGTTCATGCCGGTCACCGCCCGCTTCACCACGTCCAGCGTCCGCTCCAGCGCCGCGTCCTGCCCCTTGATCCGCTTTTCGAAGTCCTGCTTGGCGGTTTTCAGGCTCTCCACGCTCAGGCTGCTCCAGGGATTTTCCTTAATGCCGTATTTATACAGATCCACGACCTTGCACAGATCCCGGACCGGCACTTCCTCCTGCCGCCCCAGCAGGCGCATTTCCTCCAGCTCCGTAAAGGTGAGGCCCTCCGTCAGACCCACAAACCGGTCCTTCAGGCGCTCTAGCTCCTCCGGATGCTCCCTGTAATAGGGCATGTCCCGCCTCCAGGCGGTGGGGGAAAAGAATCCCGCCAGATTGTCCCCTTCCAGCATACGCCGGCGCTCTTCCCGGCCCGGCGCGTCCAGCTCAAGGATCTTGCAGACCGGGTTGTTCAGATAGAACCAGGCTGGCAGGTCGTTCAGCTTGTTGACCAGCAGGATCAGCAGATTCTGCTTCTTCCCCGCCGGCGTCCGTACCCAGGCCGCGCTCAGAGCGCTCTGAAGCAGGATGTTGAAGCTGTTCACATCCTGCTGATCCATCCGCTCGGGCGTCGTGATATAATGGCTGGCCATTTCCAGCACCGTGACCGTGGCCTTCTCCCGCTGGCTCATGGCCCGGCGGATCACATTGGGCGCCGTTCCCGCGTCATTTCCCTTGAACTCCGCCTGGATGGCGCCCATGTTGATCTTCGTCTCCGTCAGCGCCGCGTATCCCGCCAGCATCTCCGGCGCGTAAGGGTTCACAAAACCCACCAGATTGCTGTAAAACAC
>CADBTC010000115.1 GCA_902797445.1 uncultured Eubacteriales bacterium
ATCCATGAAGCCTGCATTTTACGGACAGTAGCCCATACTATGTAAGCTGATAACCTGATTGCATTACACGTGCCGTGTACCGAACGGTACGCACGGTGAGAGGACGGGGGTTAATCACCCCCTCCTACTCGATTATGGGTGAACAGTTATTCGGTTTTTGCTCTGACCGGCAGGCTTGTCCCTATGTAGAGATCATCCCGCTCGGGCAGGGTCTTCCAGAACTCCTCCTCTGCCAGCAGATCCTCCAGATCCTGGTTCTCCGCCCACCGCCGGACCGCCGTCCTGCTGACAATCCGCAGGGTGTATTTCCCCGTGGGGGCCTCGAAGATCTTGTCCTGGCATCCGGTGGCCTCCGCCATCCAGGCTTTCGCCTCCTCCGGGGAGGAGGCCAGCCGGAAGCTCTTCCAGCCTTCCCCTTCTTCGCCTTCGCTGTAGGCTTCGCACCGGAAAACCAGCATTTCGTCCTTTTCGGCCCATCCGCCCTTCAGATAGCTGATCACCTGCTCCGCCCGGTCGCCGAAGAGAACCCGGATCGTCCGTTCATCCCCCGCGTAAACCGGATAACCCTCGCTGGTGCGGTATTCCCAGGTATCCTCATTCTCCTCGCTGAAGTACACGGTCCCCACCAGGATGCCCTGCATCTCCTCCCAGGTCCGCTCTCTCATGTCCTCCGCCAGCGCTTCCCGCAGGGGCTGCGCCTTGATCTTCTCCCAGGCAATCCGGGGAGAGAATCCGTATACCTCCCGGAATTCCTCCTCCTGCATGCCTGCATTGAAGTGAAGGATGCCGGTTCCGTTGGTCTCCGCGTACGCCGGAATGCCCTCCGCCCGCTGGTTCCGGTATTCCGCGCTGTCCGCCAGCGTCTTCAGCGCCGCTGCCGCGGCGGAGGAATCCTCCAGCTCCTGATACAGCCGGGATACGACGCTTCCGTCCTGCTTCTCCCACTGGATCCGAATGCCACCGTACATTCTGCGGAAGGGGGTTTTTGCCCGCTCCTCCCGGCTCTGCTTCAGCAGCGCCTCCGTCCATTCCCGGGCCGCGTCCACGTTCTCCGGCTCCCGGAACCGGGTCATCGCCGCCTCGCTTCCCCCATAGGAATCATATGCGTAGCTTACGCTTTTGATTTCCTCCGCCGCGGGCTGATACCGGTCGAATCCGGCGATGTCCATCCGCAGGCCCAGGGCCGCCAGAATCAGCACGCAGGCGCATGCCGCCGGAATCGCCCATCCCTTCAGGCTTACCCGGATGTTCTGCTCCTTCAGCATTCGGGCCGCCAGGGCCGCGGCCAGCGCGCCAGCAGCCAGCCCGATGTACAGCGAATGCTCCGTTCCCAGCAGCCCGGCAAACAGCCATCCGCACACGGATCCGCCCAGGATGGTTACCCATGCCCGCCCCGGCTTCTCGATGATTTCAAGGTTCAGGGTGTTTCCTGCCCGCTCGGGCCGGTTCCGGACGGCTGTCCGCCAGGCCAGAAGGATCAGGATCACGATCCCCGCCGAGGCGGGGAACCAGTGGAAGCTCTCCGCCTTATACAGGCCCTTGTACAGGCTCACCAGCGGGGACCATTCCACCATCAGACGGGTCGCCTTTTCCGGCACCCTGGTCTGCAGGTAGTACCAGGAAATCATGTTCCAGCTGAGGAAAACCGCCTCTGCCGACGCCCCCAGTACCGCGCCTCCCAGGATCGCCGCCCACAGGGTGCCGAACAGCTGCGCGCTCAGGGCGCCCACGCCGTATCCGAACAGCACCGTCATGTTGAGGACGATCGCCTCCCGCAGGTACAGTCCCCCGTCAAAGAATGCTTCCATGCCCCCCGCCAGGACGGCAAGGGGATAGATTGCCGTGCAGAGCAGCACCGGCGCCTGTACCAGGATCAGGAAGCTCCCGCTGCGCAGCAGGAAATCCCTGTCCTTTGTCAGGGGCATCTGGGCATACATCATGCTCTGCTTCCGGGAAAACAGATGGCCGAACAGCAGCAGGGCACTTCCGAATCCGATTCCGCCAAAGATCGCGCAGGTCATCTCCAGGTTGATCGGATGGAGCAGGAAGCCCCGGCTCATGTCCTGGGTGTACGCGTACCGGGTGGATGCCCGCATGGGCTCTCCGACCCAGCTGTTCACCGCCTCCCGGACGGTATTCATTTTCATGATCCCATGCATGGGCACCACCGCGAAGGCGATGACAAACGCCAGAATGCCCAGATAGAGATAGTGCTTCAGCATCCATCTCAGGATGCTCTGCCTGTTTCCGCTCTTCATCTTACGCACCCTCCTTTTCCCCGCGGCTTCCGTCCGTGTATCCCTGTTCCTCCATCTCCAGGATGAAAACCTCCTCCAGGCTCAGGGGCAGGATCTCCGCGAACAGCGGCCGGAAAGCCCTCACCTTCGCCATGGTTTCCTCCCTGTCCCCCTTAACGGTCAGAACCCGCAGCTTTCCCTGCCGCATGCTCCGCAGGGGATGAAGCCTCTCGATTTCCCGCTCCGGAATCTCTTCCTCCGTGGCAAACTGAATCCGATAAATCCCGCTGACCACGCTGTCCATATCTCCCACGGTCAGCAGCTTTCCCTCGTGCAGGAAGCCCACGCTGTCGCAGATATCTTCCATCTCCTGCTGGTTGTGTCCCGCCAGGATGGTGACCATCCCCCGGTCCCAGGTTTCCTCCCCGATGGTTTTCCGGAAGGCGTCCCGCATCACCGGGTCCAGTCCGTCGAAGGTTTCGTCGCACAGCAGCACGTGGGGCCGCCCCGCCAGGGCCAGGCAGACCTGCACCCGCTTCTGTGTTCCCTTGGAAAAACTGCTGATCCGTTCATCCATGGGCAGGCTGAACCGCTCGCACAGGATTCTCAGCCGTTCCAGATCGTATGCTGGCTGCCAGGCCTTCCGAAAGGCCCCCATTTGCCGGATGCTGCTGGCGTACAGAAAAGCCGGATCATCCGTCAGGTAGCAGATCTGCTCCTTTGCCGCCGGGTTTTCCCATACCTCGTCCCCGTTCACCACCACGCATCCGTTTTCCGGCCGGATGATCCCGCTGATGATCCGCAGCAGGGTGGATTTTCCTGCCCCGTTTGTCCCCAGCAGGCCGAAGATATGTCCCTCCTCCACCTTCAGGTTTACATCGTTCAGCACCTTTTTCTTCCCGAAGCGTTTATCGATATGCTCCGTCTGCATCATGGTTCTCGTCCTCCTGAATCAAGTCTCTTCTTCGCTGAAAATTCTCTCCAGGTCTCCTGGATCCGCTCCCTGCCGATGCCCATCTCCTTCGCGCTCCGGATGGCTTCCTCCACCCGGCGCATCTGGGCCTCCTGCTGCTTCCGCCGCTGCTCGCCGGCTGCCGGGGTTACAAAATTCCCCCGTCCCGGCCGGGCATAGATCAGCCCCTCCGCCTCCATCACCCGGTATGCCTTCTGGATGGTGTTGGGATTAATCCCCAGCTCCCCTGACAGCTGGCGTACGGAGGGCAGCGCCTCGTCCCCCGTCAGAAATCCCATGGCAATCTGCCACCGGAGCTGCCTGGCCAGCTGCTCATACAGCGGTTCCCTGCTCCTCGGATCGATGACAAACAATTTCCTTCTTCCCCTTTCGCCGGGTCCCTGTCTTCGTGATCACATTGCATATAACTGTACTATTACGGTTAGTACAGTTTAATCATACACCACCTTATCGTTCCTGTCAACAGGCCTCCATGTATTTTTTCAAATGATCCGCGAAAAAGGCGGACAGACGCCGATTTTCAGCGTACATTGCGCGCTTGCCAAACCCGCGTTTTTCCTGTACAGTATTTCGGAACAGGAATGGAGCAGAAAGCGGAGATGCCTTGGCGGGAGAACGCCTCCCGCGGAAGCAGACTCCGGGAAAGGGGACGCGGGATGAGAGCTGAATCGGGACGGACGGTGTGGGTAACCGGAGCCAGCAGCGGGCTGGGAATGTATACGGCGCAGGCCCTGCGGGAGGCGGGATGGATCGTGATCGCGGGGGCCCGGAGCTTTTCGGAAGAGTTGCGGGACGCGGACGGGATGCACCGCTTTCCCCTGGATGTCACGGATGAGGACAGCATTGCGCGGTTCTGCGAAAGAGCAGGGGCGTTTTCTCCCCGCGTGGACGCCCTCGTTCAGTGCGCGGCGATCCTGACCCTGGGGAGCTGCGAGGAGACGACGGCCGCGGAATTCCGGCGGGTCATGGAGACCAATTTTCTGGGGATGGTTCGGATGAATCAGCGGGTTCTGCCCCTCATGCGAAAACAGGGCAGCGGAAAGATCGTCCTCTTCAGCAGCATCAACGGGCTGCTGGGAATCCCTTTTCAAAACGCCTATACGGCCAGCAAGCATGCCATTGAGGGATACGCGGAGGGGCTGCAGATGGAGGTCCGGCCCTTCGGGATTCAGGTCTGTCTGGTTGAACCGGGGGATCATCGGGGCGGCAGTCAGCGGACCCGGCTGCGGGCGGAAGCCATGGGAGCGGACAGCCCCTACGCCGGATCGTACAAAAAAGCAACGGACCGGATTCATCATGATGAAAGCCACGGAAGCGATCCCGGAAAGCTGGGGCAAAAGGTGGCCCGCATGCTGGGAAGGAGCCGACTTCCCTTCCGGAAACGGATCGCCAGCCCCGATCAGCATCTGGCGGTGCTGCTGCACGGCATCCTTCCGCCCAGGTTCAATGAGATGATCCTGTCAGGGTACTATCTCTCCGGCCGGAGCCAGTGACGGCCGCGCATGCTGCCTGGAAGAACCGGGATTAGAAGCCCGTAAGATCTGAGAATCAGGTTGTATTATACGGTGTTTCATGATAAAATTCTATCCATCGTTTAAGAGGAGGCCGCCGCGGAGAAACAGGATGAAGTATTGTGAAGAATGCGGAACGCAGCTGACAGAGAGAGCGCTCGAACACGAGGGGATTGTTCCTTTTTGCCCCACGTGCGGGGAGTTCAGATTCCCGAAATTCAACATTGCGGTGAGCATGATTGTGCTCAACGAGCAGAATCAGAAGACCTTGTTTATCAAACAGTACGGAAAAGATTTTTACCGTCTGGTCGCCGGATATGTAAACCGGACGGAGCAGCTGGAGCACGCGGCAATCCGGGAGCTGGCAGAGGAGACGGGGATGACCGCAGCGCGGGTTCAGTTTAACCGGACGGAGTTCTTTGCGCCTTCCAATACATTGATGTGCAATTTTACCGCTTTTGTGGAGGATGATGCTCAGCTTCATCCCAATTACGAAGTGGACACGTATGCCTGGTTCTCTCTGGAGGAAGCGGAAAGGGCGATCAGGCCCGATATCCTGGCCGGCAGGTTCTTTAACGCCTGGCTGGCAGACTGGCGGAGGGCATCTGAAAATATTTGACAAAAGGGGGAAATGCCGTTGCGCAATCGGGAAAAAGTCTTTTTTCTTTTTCTGCTGCTGACGTTCTGGACGGCCTGCGCCCGGGCGGATACCCCTTTTCGTTTCGCGGATGAGAAAACCGCCAGCCGCAAGGCGCTGGAGCTCTTTCATCTCTGCGCCTTCTATCCGGAGTACGGACCGGAGGAGGAGCAGACGCTGACACGGTGGGAAACGGAGATCCGGATCTGGACAGGCGGCGCTCCCACCCGGGAGGATCTTCAGGTGCTGGACGCGTTTATCGCCGAGCTGGGGGAAAAGGTTCCAGGGCTGCCCGGCATCCGCCGGGTTCGGCAGGATACCCAGTCCAATATCCGGGTCTGGTTTGTCCCCGGATACCTTCTGCCCCATTATATCGAGGGCTATGTGGAGGGAAACTGGGGCTTTTTCCATACCCTTCATCCATCGGGCCGCATCGTTTCCGGCCGCATCGGCATCGCCGCTGACCTGACGGAGCAGGAGGATCGGAATCACCTGATTCTGGAGGAGTTGGTGGGGGCCCTCGGGCTTCCCGGGGATCACACCCTTTATACCGACAGTATCCTCTATAA
>CADBTC010000116.1 GCA_902797445.1 uncultured Eubacteriales bacterium
ACGCTTCCTTGATGGTGTTCATGGTTTCCGTCATGGATGCCGCGGCAAATACGATGATTTCCGTGTCAGCCAGCGCGGAAGCGCAGCTCACCAGCAGTACGCAGGTCAGCACAAGGGACAGGATACCTTTCATGGATTCACCCTCCTGGCAGAATTTACTGCCGTCATATTATTTATTGAAAGGATGTTCCATACCGGATTTACGGCCCTGGTCCACCCGATCAACCGCACCGCAGTGACGCGCGGCGGCACGCGCGGGATCCGCCCGCCGCGCCGGCCGCGAGTTGGGTTCCCCGTTTTCTCCTCCTGCGTTCCTTCCGGAACGCAGGCGCGCAGGCCTTTTCTTTTATTTTCCGAAGCCGCAGTTCGGGAAGGTGCAGACCCTGCAGTTCAGGCACAGGCCGCCCTCTCCCAGCCGGTTCAGGTCCTTTTTCTCCAGCAGGTCGTCCGCGAACAGGTGGGGCAGCACCAGGTCCAGCACGGTCCGCTTATTGTACATCGCGCAGCCCGGCACGCCGATGACGGGGATGTTCCCGTCCCCGTAATAGCTCAGCAGGAACATGGCCCCCGGCAGCACCGGGGCACCGTAGCTGACGATGCGGGCGCCGCTCTCCCGGATGGCCGCCGGCGTCCGGTCGTCCGGATCCACGCTCATGCCGCCGGTGCACACGACCAGATCCGCGCCTTTGTCCAGCAGCCGGCAGATGCAGCCGCAGATCCGGTCCCGGTCATCGTCGCTGACCTCGTGGCCAATGATCTCCGAAGGGTACTCCCCCACCTTCTCCCGGATCACGGGCGTAAACCGGTCCTCGATCCGCCCATGGAAGACTTCGTTCCCGGTGGTCACGATCCCGACTTTTTTCTTCCGGAAGGGCAGAATCCGAAAAATGGGACCGCCGGCCGCCACGGCCCTGGCCCTTTCCATTTTTTCCTTCTCAATAACCAGGGGGATCACCCGCGTGCCGGCGATCTTATCCCCCGGATGGACCGGGAAATCTCCGTGGCGGGAAGCGATCATCATCTCCCCCAGGGAATTGACCGCCAGCAGGTTCTCCCGGTCCACCTTCAGCAGCCCGTCGATATCCGCGATCAGCTCGATTTTCCCTTCCTTGACGGGGGAAGGATGCACATGGCTGTCCGCGCACAGGTCGTAGAGGATCTGCGCCGCGTCGTTCTCATGCAGCATGTTTTCGTTGTTTTCCCAGACATAGAGATGGTCCTTCCCGATGGACAGGAGCACGGGGATGTCCTCCTCCGTGACAATGTGCCCCTTGCGGAAAACCGCGTCCTTGGTAACGCCCGGAATAATCTGCGTCATATCGTGGCAGAGGATCTGGCCGACGGCTTCCTCCGTTTTAATCAGTTTCATCCTTTTCCCCCATATTCTTCTGACATACCGGCCCGTTTCCCGCAGCCGGCCCCCTTCAGTATACCACCCCTCCCGCATTTTCGGAAGGCAGGATTTCAGCGTGAAAAAGGAGAAAAAATAAAAGCGGCGCGGGGCTGCCCGAAATCGGAGTGTTCTGACCGCGCCGCAAGGGAAGATCAGCAAGCGCTGCACACGCGAAGGGAGACGGAAGCATGCGGGATATGCACGGCCGGGAGATCGAATATGTGCGCCTGTCCATCACGGACCGGTGCAACCTGCGGTGCGTATACTGCATGCCGGAGGGGGGCGTCCAGACCCTGCGTCATGAGGAGCTGCTCTCCTTTGAGGAGATCGTCCGCATGCTCCGGGTGATGACCAGTCTGGGCATCCGAGCCGTCCGGCTCACCGGCGGGGAGCCCATGGCGCGCCGCGGATGCCTGACCCTGGCCAAAATGATCCGGGACATCCCGGACATCTCGCATCTGGCGATGACGACCAACGGAATCCTGCTGAAGGGGCGCGTGCGGGAAGCCGCGGACGCGGGCATCGACCGGCTGAATATCAGCCTGGATACCCTGGACGCGGAGACCTACCGCCGGATGACCCGGGGCGGCGATGTCGCGGACGTCCTGGCCGTCATCCGGGAGGCCGCGGACCGCGGCCTGAAGGTGCATATTAACGCGGTCCCCGTGCGGGGCGTCAATGACGCGTCGCTCGTTCAGCTCGCGGCCCTGGCCCGGGATCTGCCGCTGGATGTCCGCTTTATCGAACTGATGCCCGTGGGATACGGAAAAGCCCTGTCCCCGGTGCCAACGGAGGACGTGCGCGCGGCCATCGAGGACGCCTTCGGCCCGCTGAGCCCGGATCCCGCTCCCCACGGCATGGGGCCCGCGGTTTACGGAAAGCCCGCCGGCTTTCAGGGGAGCGTCGGCTTCATCGGCGCGGTCAGCCACGCCTTCTGCGGCGGGTGCAACCGGATCCGTGTGACCCCGGAGGGCATCCTGAAGCTCTGCCTGAATCACCGGGAGGGGGTGGACCTCCGGGCCCTCCTTCGCTGCGGCGCCTCCGACGCGGAAATCGGAGAGGCCGTCCGGCAGGCCGTTCTGCGCAAG
>CADBTC010000117.1 GCA_902797445.1 uncultured Eubacteriales bacterium
CGGCTTCGAGTGCGGCGCCGGCCTTCCCGCCTGGAAGACCGACGTGCAGTGCGGCAACCCCGTCATGAACCAGATCGCGGAACAGGTCGCTGTGGGTGATTCCCTGCTGCTGTGGGGCAACACCGCGCTTAGCGGCGATGACTCGACCCTGATCGGCGACACCGTGTACGACGTGCTGGCCGGAACCATCACGCCCGAACAGTGGTGCGAAGATATGGAAACCATCTTCAAGTAATCCGTTCTTTCAGGGAGTGACGGGATGCTCGTCACTCCCCTTTTTTCAATTCTTGATCCGATGGGAGGTGCGCTCATGAAGCGCGTTCTGTCGAACAAATGGAGCATCGCGGTCTTTGTACTGCCGACCGTGCTCTTTTTTTCCTATATCGTCATCTTCCCGATCTTCAAAACCCTGTGGTACAGCCTGCTGAACGAAATTCCCGCCAAGATCGGGGACGCGTCTCATTTTTCCGGGCTGGACCACTATATCTCCATGTTTACTCCCGGGCGCCGGAATCCATTCCCCGGCGCGGTGGTCAACTCCCTGCTGTACGCGGCGCTGTCCATTTTTATCCAGCTGCCCTTCTCCATGTTTATCGCGCTGCTGCTAGCGAACGGTCCCAGGGGCGAGAGCTTTTACCGGAACACCTTCTTTATTCCGGTCGTCATTTCCTCCGTGGTCGTCAGCCTGCTGTGGGGCCGCATCTACAAAGGCCTGCTGCCGCAGCTTTTTGAATCTCTGAACTGGGAGGTGCCCAAGAACGGTTTTCTGGGCAACGCAACCACTAAAATCTGGTTCTCCTTCATTCCCAGCCTCTGGCAGTATGTGGGCTATCATATGCTGCTGATGTACGGAGCGCTGAAAACCATTCCGGAGGACATCATCGAGGCGGCGACGGTGGACGGCGCCTCCGGCGCAAAGCTGGCCTTCCGGATCCAGATTCCGATGATTAAACCGATGCTGAAGGTCTGTCTGTCCTTCTCGCTCATCGGCTCTTTCAAATTATTCGATACACCCTGGGTCCTGCTGGAGCGGGCCAACATGAGCCTTCCGGCCCTGTCCATGTATGTGGAAATGTTTTCCAACCACAAGTACAGCTACGCCAGCGCGCAGGCAATCTTCATCGTGGCGGAGTGCCTGGTGTTTACGGCGCTGCTGAATTGGGTTTTCAGGGAATCAGAAGGCAAACCGGGAAAGGAGCTGGCACGGAAATGAAACGGAAAATGACAGTCGGTCAGATCCTGATCCAGTTATTCCTCCTAGTCTGGCTGTTCTTTTGCCTGTTCCCGCTGTACTGGATGTTTACCATGTCCCTGAAGGACACGCAGGAGATTTTCGGGCCCAATTCCGTCGGTCTGCCGACCAAGTGGCTCTGGTCCAACTATGCCAATGCCTGGGGCAGCGGCGGCCGGATCAGCAATTACATGCTCAACAGCATCATTGATACCTTCGTCACCCTGCTTGGCACCAGCCTCCTGGGCTATATGTCCGCATACGGGCTGCTGCGGATGAAATGGAAGGGACAGAAGGCCGTTTTCACCTATATCCTGATGGGCATGATGATCCCCATGCACGCGGCCCTCTATCCCCTGACGGAGATTCTCCTGTCCCTGACCAAGACCCACTGGGCGCTGATCATCCCCTATGTGGCGTTCAATATTCCGATTACGATCCTGATCCTCAGCGGCTTTATCACCAACATCCCCTATGAGATGGAGGAGGCAGCCTGTATCGACGGAAGCGGCATCTACCGCACGGCGTTCACGATCATCCTGCCCATGATGGTGCCGGCCCTGATCACCGCGGCGATCTTCGTTTTCCTGCAGGTCTGGAACGAGCTGCTGCTGGCTTCCCTGTTCACGACGGATAACGTGCGGACCCTGACCGTCGGCATCAAGCAGATGAGCGGCCAGTACCAGACGGACTACGGTTCCATGGGCGCAGGCCTCGTCATCGCGACGCTGCCGACCCTGGTGCTGTATATGTGCATGTCCGGCCAGGTTCAGAAAAGCCTGGTGGCCGGCGCGGTCAAAGGCTGATCATTCCCTTTCAGACAACATGCCCCAGGGAGCCGTTCCCTGGGGCTTATTTGTACGCAAACCCTTGGTTTATTTTTTGATAAAGATCGCATTCAGCCATACCAGGTCTTCGCGGCCCGGTATGGTATCATCCGTTTTGAAAAACGCATGAGCCGACAGTTCATCGATGTTCCGCAGCAGATCCTTCAATAATGGTTCCGTTAAATCGGTGTAATACCGGCCATCCCGCATTCCGGCAAAGTCCCCCTGTTTAAACGACATATAGAAGGCTCCGCCGGAATGAAGATGGAAAGATAACCTTTGAAC
>CADBTC010000118.1 GCA_902797445.1 uncultured Eubacteriales bacterium
AATCTCCGGATCCATGGTAAAAGGCGCGCGGATCCGCATTTCCTTTCCCTTCAGATCCAGGCGGACGGGCCAGACCTTCAGGGGCTTGCCGGCCCGGCGGGCGTACATGGGCAGGATCATCAGCCAGCCCTCGTTGATTTTTTCCGTATCGTGCTCCCCGAAACCGGTGGGGATTTCCGGAAAGATGACGATGTTCCGGCCCTCCTGCAGCAGACGCAGGCTCTCCTTCATGGTGGTGGCGGCCCGGGCGTCGTGATAGACGGGCACATAGGGCACGGAGCGGAGAATCGGGGGCAGGATCAGGGCGACGATCGGGGGAATCACCTTGTTCCACAGGGGCGCCAGCTTTCCCTTTTCGTCCCACCAGTGATCCTGGCGGACGTAATCGGGGGTGGTTTCCCGCTTCAGCGGCGCGGCGTAAATCCAGATGTGGCTGCTTTCCCGAAGGGGGAAACAGACTGCCATCTCCAGGGGGCCGACGGCCCGCTCATGATTGGCGACGAACACCGCTGGCTCCCCGTCGTAGGGGACGTCCCAGACCGGCTTCAGCCTGGGGATAAAAAGCCGGACGAGCGGCACGGCAATTCGGTAAAAGATTTTGCCCATTTTCATTCCTTCCTTTGAAACCCGTTTTCAGCCTGCTGACTCCCCGTCGGCGGGACGGCTCAGCCAGGGCAACCTTTCCAATTATAAATACAATTTTTCCCCGCGTCAAACGGAAATAGCGGCAGGCTTCCCCCGATGCGCGGCTCCGCCGGCCGGCCGCCGGGAGGGAGCGGTTCAATGCCGTGCAGACCGGGAACGTTTCCTTCCCGTCTTTTTTCTGTGTTTTTGTTGACAAAAAAGCCTGAAAAGCATACATTTGTGCGTGACCAACCTTTTTGGGCATGTCGGGCAAGGAGGCAGCGGAAATGCAACAGACGACGGGGCTGAATTTCAAAATTCAGGAGATGGCGCACCGGATTCGCGAACTGCGGGAGATTGAGAACTTTACCATCGCGGAGATGGCGATGAAGACGGGCGTCACCGAGAAGGAATACATCGACTGCGAAATGGGCCGGAGCGATCTGAACTTCGCCTTCCTGTATCGCTGCGCGCTGGCCTTCGGCGTGGACGTGGGGGACATCATCGACGGCACGAGCCCGAACCTGAGCTCCTTTACGGTGACCCGGTCCGGCCAGGGGCAGCGGATCGAGGAAGCCCATGAAATGATTTATTACAACATGGCCTATTCCTTCCGGAACCGGATCGCGGAGCCCCTGTACGTGGTGGCGGCCTACAGCGCGGAAGCGGAGCGGGAGGACATCAAGCTGACCACCCACGAGGGCCAGGAATTCGATATCGTCCTCGAGGGGCAGCTGAAGGTCCAGGTCGGGGAGCATATTTCGCTGCTGAATCCCGGGGATACCATCTATTATGACAGCGGCACGCCGCACGGCATGGTGGCCGTGGGCGGGAAGGACTGCCTGTTCTATGCCATCGTGCTCAATCCCACCGGCGCGCCGATTCCGGAGCTGACGCCGGAGAAGGTGCTGACCAGCCCCACGCTGCAGGAATATCCCGCCGAGAACGGGCGCACCCGGGTGTGGCACCGGTTTGCCGACGTGAAAAAGGACGAGCACGGCACGCCGACGGAGATCACCTTCAAGAATACGGAAAAATTCAATTTCGCCTTCGACGTGATGGACGCCATCGCGGCCGAGGTGCCCAACAAGCTGGCGATGCTGCATCTGAGCCGGGATAAGCAGGAGCACCGCTTTACCTTCAACGATATCCGCCGGGCTTCCAACCGCTGCGCCAATTATTTCAAGGCCCTGGGCATCAAAAAGGGCGACCGGGTCATGCTGGTGCTGAAGCGGCACTATCAGTTCTGGTTCGCGATCCTGGGACTGGAAAAAATCGGGGCCATCGCCATTCCCGCCGTGGCTCAGCTGCAGGAGCACGATTTTGAATACCGCTTTAACGCCGCGGGGGTAAAGGCGATCCTCTGCACCGCTGACGGGGATACCGCCCGTCAGGCGGAGCTGGCGGCGCGGAACGCCCCCAGCCTGGAGCTGAAGCTGATCGTGAACGGGACCCGGGAGGGCTGGCATTCCTTCGACGAGGAATACCAGATGTATTCCACCCACTATAACCGCCCGGAGGACGCGGCCTGCGGGGACGACCTGATGCTGATGTACTTTACCAGCGGCACCACGGGGTATCCCAAGATCGCGGCCCACAGCTTCAAGCATCCCCTGGGGCACCTGCATACGGCGAAATACTGGCACTGCGTCAATCCCAACGGCCTGCATCTGACCATTTCCGATACCGGATGGGCCAAGGCCGGATGGGGAAAGATCTACGGCCAGTGGCTGTGCGAGGCGGCAATCTTCGTGTACGACTTCGACCGTTTCGACGCGGCGGATATCCTGCCCCTGTTCGCAAAATACCATATTACCACCTTCTGCGCGCCGCCCACCATGTACCGGATGCTGATCAAGCAGGATCTGAGCAAATACGATCTGAGCTCGGTGACCCACGCCTCCAGCGCCGGCGAAGCCCTGAACCCGGAGGTGTACCGGCAGATCGAGAAGCAGACCGGCCTGCAGGTCATGGAGGGCTTCG
>CADBTC010000119.1 GCA_902797445.1 uncultured Eubacteriales bacterium
GCCTTCATGCTCTCCGGGGCCAGGAAGCTGGGATCGTTCACATCCACCAGGTGGTCGAAGTGCTTTTGCTCTGCCTCGGCGGTGATCTCATCCCAGGGTTTGTCCGGACACAGCTCGGCCCGCAGGCGGTTCACCAGCCACATGCCCATGAGGTTTTTCTGATACCGGGTGTATCCCACGCCGCCCTCATTGCTATAATTGGCGGCCATGCTGCCTTCGTCCGTAAGGGGCTTCGGGACCTTGGCGCCCAGCAGGCTCCAGGTCCCGGAGGAGATGTAGAGCTCATTGCCCTCCATGGGGATCCCCTCCACGGCGCTGCCCGTGTCGTGGGTGGCGCAGAGCACGACCTTTATGCCGCGGTATTCGCCGATCACGGTACCGGGCTGCTGCAGCGGCTTGAAGAGGCACGGCGGCAGCCCCAGCGCGGAAATGATGTCCGGATCGTATTCCCCGGTAACGGCGCTGACCATGCCGCCGGTCGTGGCGTTGGTGTATTCATGCCCGCGTCCTCCGCACAGCCGGTACATCAGGTATTCGGGGATCATCAGGAAGTCCGTGACCCCCTCCAGCCGGCCGGCGAGCTTGTCGGCACAGAGCTGATAGACCGTATTGAAGGGCTGGAACTGAATGCCCGTCCGGCGGTACAGCTCCGCAAAAGGCATTTTTTCATGGACCTGGGGAATGACGGCCTCCGTCCGGCTGTCCCGGTAGGCATAGCAGGGCAGCACGGGGTCGTTCCCCCGGAGCAGCACATAGTCCACGCCCCAGGTATCGATGGAAAGGCTTTCAATCTGCGGACAGGCCTTCAGGGCTTCATCAATGCCCCGGCGGACATGCTCCTCCAGAGCCGCGATGTCCCAGGTCAGGTGCCCGTCCAGCTCGGTTACGCCGTTGGGAAAACGATAAACTTCCCGGGTTTCCAAAGCCCCGTTTTCCATCCAGCCGACGATGTGTCTTCCGCTGGAGGCGCCGATGTCGATCGCAAGAGAATATTTCATGGAGCTCGCTCCTTTCTATTCCTTTTCATTTGACCGCGAGTGGAATTGCTTCGGGCTGCGATGCCGTCATGCCGAAAAGCCGAGCCTGCTCATGGCCTTTGCACCATGCGGCAAGCCCGGCATCCGGGTTCCCTTATTGATTTTTTTCCAGACGATCGATGCCGTCCTGCAGGCGGCGGAGGGTTTCTTCTTTCCCCAGAAGGCCGGCGATTTCAAAGGCGCCGCCGGGCGTATTGGCTACGCCGGAGATCGCCACACGCAGCGGCCAGAGCACGGCGCCGTTTTTCAGCCCCGCGCCGGCAATGGCTTCCATGACCGCGTCATGAATGGCCTGCTCGGTCCAGTCCGTCAGACCCGCCAGCACGGGCTGCACCAGCTTCAGGCTGGCAAGGGCCACCTCGGGATTGGTCTTCATCTTCTTATGGGTATACAGCTCCAGATCGTAATCCGGCAGCTCGGCCAGGAAGGACACCATGTCCGGCAGCTGATTAAACACTTCGGTCCGGGTCTGGGTCAGCTCCGCCAGACGTTTATAGTCAATGCCCTTTCCGGCCAGCACCCGATCAAACCAGGGGGCGGCTTTCTCCAGATACGCCTCGGGCGACATGCGGCGGATATACTCCGCGTTAAACCAGGTCAGCTTCTGGACATCGAAGATGCCGGGGGAGTTGTTCAGCCGGTGAATATCGAAGGCTTCCACCAGCTCGGGCAGGGTAAAGAACTCCCGCTCGTCCCCGGGATTCCAGCCTACCAGGGCCAGATAGTTGATCAGCGCCTCCGGCAGAAAGCCCTTTTCGATAAAGTCGGAATAATAGGCGTCGCCGCTGCGCTTGGAGAGCTTATGCTGCGCGTCCCGCATGACGGTGGTCAGGTGCACATAGGTGGGCACCGGCCAGCCAAAGGCTTCATACAGGTAATTGTAACGGGGAGTGGAGGACAGGTATTCCATGCCCCGCATGACATGGGTAATGCCCATCAGATGGTCGTCAATCACGTTGGCGAAATTATAGGTGGGCATGCCGTCCTGCTTGATGAGCACCATATCGTCCATGTCTTCCGCGTTGGGGAAGGTCATATCCCCGAACACCGTATCGTGATAGCTGGATTCGCCCTCCGTGGGAGCGTTCATGCGGATGGTCCACGGAATGCCCGCGTCCAGCTTCGCCTGAACCTCCTCCGGCGAAAGACGCAGGCAGTGCTTGTCGTATTTCCAGGTGCCGCCCTCGGCCTCCACCTTTGCCTTCCGCTCCTCGATTTCCTCCTTGGAGCAGAAGCAGTAATAGGCATGTCCCGTCTCAACCAGCTTTTGCGCGTAGGGAAGATAGGTGTCCTTCCGCTGGCTCTGAATATAGGGGCCCACGGGGCCGCCCACATCGGGCCCCTCATCCCAGTCCAGGCCGCAGCCCTTCAGGGTATCGTAAATGACTTCGGTGGCGCCGGGTACGAACCGCTCCAGGTCGGTATCCTCGATGCGGAGAATGAACTTTCCCCCGTTTTTCCGGGCGTAGAGGTAATTATACAGGGCGGTGCGCAGCCCTCCCAGATGCATAAAGCCGGTGGGGCTGGGGGCAAACCGGGTACGAACTTCCATTTTTTATATTCCTCTTTTCTGTTTTGGCTTTGTCTTATTTTTTCACCTGTTTGGCGAAGGTATCCCGCAGACCGACGGTGCGGTTGAAGACGGGAAGCTCCGCGGTGGAATCCGGATCCTTGCAGAAATACCCCAGGCGCATGAACTGGAAGGTGGTGCCGGTTTCGCAGTCCGCGACCAGGGGCTCCGCCCAGCCGCGGGTCACCTCCAGGCTGTTTGGATTCAGCCGGCGGATAAACTCCTTCAGCTTCCGGTCCGTGCTGTTCTCAACAGCTTCCTGCTCGGCGGCGTCCTCGGCCGCTTCGGCCGCGGCGTCGGCGGCTTCCTCTTCCTGCTCGGCGGTGTCCGCTTCGGCGCTCAGCAGGGGTTCATACAGCCGGCCTTCCACGGGAACCGCGTCGGCCGCGTGCACCCAGTGCAGCGTGGCGCCCTTGATCTTCCGGTCGGCGCCCGGCGTTCCGCTCTCGGTGGAGAAATCCACGGTGCAGCGGATTTCCGTGATATGGCCGTCCGCGTCCTTCACGCATTCGTCGCAGCGGACGATATAGGCCCCCTTCAGGCGAACCTCGTTGCCGGGATACATGCGCTTATAGCCCTTGACCGGTTCCTCCAGGAAGTCCTCCGCTTCGATCCACAGCTCCCGCCCGAAGGTGACCTCATGGGTCCCCATCTCGGGATGCTTCGGATGATTTTCCACGGTCAGGGTCTTGACCTCGCCCTCCGGCCAGTTGGTCAGAACCACCTTCACCGGATGGAGCACCGCCATGGCCCGGACGGAGGTATCGTCCAGATTGGCGCGGACGCAGGATTCCAGCAGGGCGAAATCCACCAGGGAATCCGCCTTGCTCATGCCGATCCGATCCACAAAATCCCGGATGGCGGCCCCGGTATAGCCCCGGCGGCGCAGCGCGGCCAGGGTGGGCATCCGCGGATCGTCCCATCCCCGGACGTAGCCCCCTTCCACCAGGGCCCGGAGATAGCGCTTGCTCATGACCGTCTGGGTCAGGTTCAGGCGGGCGAATTCGATCTGCCGCGGATGGGCGGGAAGCAGGTTGGCGGCCTTTTCGACCACCCAGTCGTACAGGGGACGGTGAATTTCATATTCCAGGGAGCACATGGAATGGCTGATGCATTCCAGGGCGTCGCCGATGGGATGGGCAAAATCGTACATGGGGTAGATGCACCACTTATTCCCGGTCCGCCAGTGCTCCTGATACTTGATGCGGTACATGGCGGGATCCCGCATGACGATATTGGGGGAGGCCATGTCGATCTTCATCCGCAGGGTCTTGCTGCCCTCCGGGAATTCCCCGGCGCGCATCCGGCGGAACAGATCCAGGCTTTCCTCCCAGGGCCGGTCCCGCCAGGGGCTGTTCTTCCCGGGCTGGGTCAGGGTCCCGCGATAGGCGCGCATTTCCTCCCGGCTCAGCTCGTCCACATAGGCCAGGCCCCGGCGGATCCAGTCCTCCGCGATCTCATAGCATTTGTCGTAATAATCGGACGCGTAGAATTCGCCGCCCGTCCAGTGGAACCCGAGCCAGTGGATGTCCTTTTTGATGTTTTCCACATACTCGGTATCTTCCTTGGCGGGGTTGGTATCGTCGAAGCGGAGGTTGCACTTTCCTCCGAACTTTTCGGCGGTCAGGAAATCCATGATCAGCGCCTTGCAGTGACCGATATGCATATAGCCGTTGGGCTCCGGAGGAAAGCGGGTATGAATTTCCTGATACCGGCCTTCCGCCAGATCCTGCTCAATGGCGTCCCAGATAAAATTGCTGCGGGGAGCGTTCTCTTCCATGCTTCTTTCCTTTCCTTTCAAAGGGATGAGCGGCTCCGGGCGAATGATGGGACCGGAGGGCGCAATCAATCGTTATTATAGAGGAAACAGAACGCTTCCGCAAGGGTCTGCCAAAGAAAAAACGGGGCGGAAAACCGTGAAAAACCAAAGATTCCCCTTTTCAAACCCGTCCGACTCGTGTATAATAAATATTGATTGCAAGAACGGGAGGAATGAAGCATGCAGGATCCACAGGATACGTTCGATACGATGAAAATGAAGCCCATCGCCGAATCCGGCAATGAGGCGCAGGATATCCTGCTGTATGTTTATCACGCGCTGCAGGCCAAAGGCTACGATCCGATTACCCAGCTGGTGGGATATATTATCAGCGGGGATCCGACATACATCACCAGCTATAACGCGGCCCGAAGCATGATTTGCCGCCTTGAGCGGGACGAAATTGTGGAAGAACTGGTGCGTTCCTATCTGGCGACACACTAAGTAAACAGAGAAGGGCGCCGGGAAGGGCGCCTTTTTCTTTTCACGCGCCTCGCGGAGAGCCGCCGGCGCGGGGCCGCGGCGGAAAGCGGCCGGGAAACGGAATTTTTCCATGGAGTCGGAGGGAAAGAAAAATGATCAGAATCAAAAGACGCGTCGGGATCCTGCTGATCCTGCTGATGACGCTGACGATGGCGGCCGCCCTGGCGGCGGATGCCTTCAGATTTGACCAAAAGAGCTACGAAATCTATGAAGGGGAGACCTTCCAGCCGGTACTTGAGCGCAGCGGCACTCCGGCGGAGGACGGGGAGATCTCCTGGAAGGCGGGAAAAGGAACCGTGATTTCCGTCAGCGATGACGGAACCGTGACCGCGCTGAAGAAGGGGGAAAGCACCCTGAAGGCGACGATCAGAATCCGGGGGAAGTCCTGGACCGCGTCCACCAAGGTGAAGGTGCTGCGGGCGGTCGCCAAGGTCACCCTGGATACGGCCAAGCTGCAGACCTTCAAGCCCACGGATCCGCAGGTCAGCGGGCTGCTGGAGGAGGAACCGGTCGGGGATGTGCTGCTGATTCCCGCGGGGAAGAGCGTCAAGCTCTCCGCCACCTGCACCCCTTCGGACGCCAGCGGCACCAAGGTGACCTTTACCTCCTCCGACGAGGGGGTTCTGAAAATCAAAGGGAATACCGCCTCCGCGAAGCAGGCGGGGGAATGCGTCCTGACCGTGGCCAGCAGCCAGAATCCGGAGGTGACGGAAATCTGGCACGTGCTGGTGACCCAGCCGGTGAGCAAAATCACCGTCACGGCGCCCGAAGGCAAGACCGTGTCCGCGGGAGAGACCATTGCCCTGCAGGCGGACTGCGCGCCCGCCAATGCCACCATCAAAGAGGTGACCTGGAGCAGCAAGAATCCCGCGGTCGCCACGGTGGACGCCGCGGGAAGGGTGACCGGAATCAAAAAGGGCTCCGTCGCCATCATCGCCCGGGCCGCGGACGGATCCGGCGAGAGCGGGAGCATCACGGTGACCGTGGGCCAGCGTCCTACGGGGATTCAGCTGCGCAGCGGGGAAGAGCGCCTGATGATCGCCACCAAGCAGCAGCTTTACCTGCATCCCACCGTCGTGCCTCAGAACGCGGATGAGCGGGGCATGGTCTTCACCTCCACGGATCCCTCGATCGCGACGGTGACCGCGGGCGGACAGGTCCGGGGCGTAAGCCGGGGGGAATGCGATATTGTCATTACCGCCAAGGGGAACGCGAACGTATCCGTGACGGTGCCGGTACAGGTGATCCAGAAAGTGGAAAAAATCGTTTTCACCGGGACGCCGGTGTCCCTGCCGGTCCGGACCACCGAGCAGCTGACCTGGGAGGTGCTGCCAGAGGACGCGTCCATCACAGACGTGACCTTCTCCAGCTCGAACCGGAAGGTGGCCACCGTGGATCAGAACGGAGTCGTCACCGGAATCGCCCGGGGCACCTCCACGATTACGGCCGCCGCGACCGACGGATCGGGGCGGAAAGGGCAGGTGCGGGTTACCGTGACCCAGCCGGTGGAGGGCGTACGGATGCAGTACGACGTCTACCACGTGCAGCTGGAAGGCAGCCTGAACGCAAAGGCGATCATCAGCCCCGCCAACGCGAATAACCTGAATGTGCATTTTACCACCGACGACGGCACGATTGCCACGGTGAGCGACAGACGGAATATCGGCCGGATTCAGGGCTGGAGAACGGGAAATACCATGCTGACGGCCACGACGGAGGACGGGGGATACACCGCCACGGCGCAGATTCGGGTGGCGGACTATAACCGCGCGGTGGTGGTGGATGATGTTTACCTGGAAGGGGAGAATATCCGCCTGGTGCTCCGGAACCGGAGCGATTTCCCCATTGAGCGGGTGAAATTCATCGCGGAGCTGTGGGATGTGGACGGGAATCCCCTCGTATGCAATACCGACGGCGTCAGCACCTATTTCAACGGGGCCTACCGCCTGGAGCTGCTGCCGGAAGAATGGACGGAGCATTACCGCTTTGACTTCGACGATTACGTGCAGCCCACGGTTTCCATCGGCGCGGTGCGGATTACCGTCGTCTCCTGGACCGACTTTGAGGGATACACCCGGAACATCCCCGAGGAACATCGGCCGACCCAGATGTTCCGCAGATGGAACGCCGGCATCCCGGCGGAGCCCACGCCCCTGGTGTGATCGGATCGATTTGAGGAAGCCCCCCGGACCTGATCGGAAGCGGGGCAAGGAGAATAGGAACATATGCCGGATATAGTTGTCATCGGCGCCGGCCACGCGGGATGCGAGGCGGCCCTGGCGGCGGCCCGCATGGGAATGGATACCCTGCTGCTGACGCTGAACATGGACGGGGTGGCCCTGATGGCCTGCAACCCGGTGATCGGAGGCTCCGCCAAGGGGCATCTGGTACGGGAAGTGGATGCCCTGGGGGGCGAAATGGGCCTGGCCATTGACGATACCTTTTTGCAGAGCCGGATGCTGAATACCGGCAAGGGCCCGGCGGTGCACGCCCTGCGGGCTCAGGCGGACAAGCAGGCGTATCAGAACCGGATGCGGAAGGCGCTCATGACCCAGGACCGGCTGACCCTGCGGCAGGGAGAGGTCGTCAGCCTGGAGACGGAGAACGGCCGGATCACCGGCGTGACCACGTCCACCGGCGCCCGGATCTCCTGCCGGGCAGTGATCGTGGCGACCGGCGTATACCTGAAGGGCAGCATCGTCATCGGGGATCACCGGCATGACGGGGGCCCGCAGGGACTCATGAACGCGGCTTTTCTGTCCGGAAGCCTGGAACGGCTGGGTTTTCAGCTGCGGCGGTTCAAGACCGGAACCCCGGCGCGCATCGATCAGCGGACCATTGATTTTGACGAGATGGAGATCCAGAAGGGCGATGAGCCGGTGACCCCCTTCTCCTTTATGACGGATCGGAAACTGGAAAATACCCGGGCCTGCTATCTGACCTGGACCAACGAGGAAACCCACCGGGTCATCCGGGAAAATCTGCACCGGTCTCCCCTGTATTCGGGCCAGATCCATGGCATAGGGCCCCGGTACTGTCCCTCCATTGAGGACAAGATCGTCCGCTTCGCGGACAAGGACCGGCACCAGATTTTCCTGGAGCCGGAGGGGGCGAACAGCCTGGAATGGTACGTCCAGGGCATGAGCTCCAGCCTGCCGGAGGATGTTCAGTGGGCGATGTACCGGACGATTCCCGGGCTGAGGCGGTGCGAGCTGACCAGGCTGGCCTACGCGATCGAGTACGACTGCATAGACAGCCGGGAGCTGGGGCCGGGCATGGAGAGCCTGCGGATTCCCGGACTGTATTTCGCGGGCCAGATCAACGGAACCAGCGGATACGAGGAGGCCGCGGCTCAGGGGCTTCTGGCGGGAATGAACGCGGCCCTGGGCCTGCAGGGAAAGCCCCGGATCCTGCTGACCAGGGATCAGGCCTACATCGGAGTCCTGACCGACGATTTAACCACCAAGGGGACGGACGAACCCTATCGGATGATGACCTCCCGGGCGGAGCACCGGCTCTTTCTGCGGCAGGATAACGCGGATTTGCGGCTGACGGAAATCGGAGCCGCCGCGGGGCTGGCCACGGCGGAGCGGCTCGAACGGATGCGTCGGAAGCGGGCAGAGACGGAAAACGCCCTGCGGAAGCTGCGGGCGGTCCGGTTCCCGGCGGCGGTGCTGAATCCTTTCCTGGAAAAGCGCGGCCAGCCGGAAGCGGCGGGCTCTCTGACGGGGGAGGAGCTGCTGCGCCGTCCGGCCATCGGGATGAAGGACCTGGCGGAACTGGATGAGGCCTTCGGAGCGGTTCCCCCGGACGCGGCGGAGCAGGCGGAGATTTCCATCAAATACGCGGGATACCTGGAAAAGCAGGAGATCCTGATCCGGAAGGCCCGGCGGGCGGAGGAAACCAGGCTCGACCCGGATCTGCCCTATGACCGGGTGGAGGGGCTGCGGCTGGAAGCCCGGCAGAAGCTGACGCGGCAAAAGCCGGTGTCCCTGGGGGCGGCCGGCCGGATTCCCGGGGTCAATCCGGCGGACGTGGCGGTGCTGTCCGTCTGGCTGAAGAAGCAGGAAATGCTGCGGGAGAGCGAAGCGAAAGAAACGGAAGCGGAAAAGGACGGAGGCCGGGCATGAAGCGGCGGGAGAACGGATGGGCCTGGGCATTTGCCCTGACGATGCTGCTGTTCAGCCTGGCGATGATGCTGTGGGTGCCCCTGCGGGCCCGGCTGGACGACCAGCTGGCGGATATCCGGCTGAGCCTGGAGACCAGCCAGGGCCGGGAACGGAAGCAGCAGATGGAATATGACCAGGTGACGGAGGAGCTGCCAAAGGTCCGCGAGGAGCTGGCGGCCGTGCAGCCCCAGGCGGATGCCGCGGCGGAAGAAGTCCAGCGCCTGAAAGAAATCCGGAAAGAGCTGCGGGCGCGGAAAAAGGCCCTGGAGCAGGAAGCGTCCGAAGAACCGGCCGGGGAGGCAGGAGCACCATGAAAAAAGGATGGAAGCTGCTTTTGCCTGCCGTGCTGCTGGCGGCTGTCCTGACCGCGGCGCTCTACGCCGATTTGCTGCGGGACCGGGGAACCCTGCGGGTTCTGACGGATCAGCTGGAGGAGAGCCGAACGGCCTGGGAAACCACGGCGGCGGAAAAAGAAAAGCTGCAGGAAGAACTGAAGACGGTACAGGAAGATCTGAAGGAAGCGAAATTGACGCTGCGGGAGTCCACCGAGCGGGCGGAAAAGCTTCGGGAGGAGATCAACCAGCTGCAGGCGGAGCTGGGGAAATAACAAGAATCTTTTGTGAGCTTTGCGATGAAAAAGCAGGCTCCTGAAAGAAAAAAAGGATTTGGAGGGATGGAAACATGAGGAAACTGATGGGAATTCTGTTGGCGGCGATGCTCCTGATGACGGGAATCGTCAGCGCGGCCGGGGCGGAGAGCAGCTACATTGACCTGCAGGCCCGGGACCTGATCATTAACAGGAATTCCGAGGTACTGGCCTGCCGGTTCGAAAACAGCAAATATTACTGCCTGATCCGGCCGGACGGAACAAAGATCACGCCCGAACAGTATACTTCCGCGTACGCTGTTTCGGATTACCCATTCTTTGAAGTGGAGGCGGAGAGCAGGGACGGGATTCACGATGAGGGGATCATCGACGAGGAAGGCCATGTGATCGTTCCGGTGCAGTACGCGGATGTGATGGCCGTTTCGGATCGCTGGGCCTATGGCGTCAAGCTGGTCCCTTCCAATTCGGATGACAAGGATTATACGTTTACCAATTACAGCACGAACGAAAAGACCTTCTACCGGATCGACACCGTGGACTTCTATTATCGGGGCACACTGGCGGGTACCCTCAGCCGGTCTGATTTTGAGGGATATCCCAGCGCATACGGGGATTACCTGTGTGTGCAGACCCGGGAAAAGCAGCGGAAATACTATAACAGCAAGATGGAGCCGTCCTCGCTGGAAAGCAAGGACGTATACGGCGAGTATACCAGCAGCTATCATAACCGCAAGACGACCTATGTCCACAACGGCAGCGGCCAGGTGGCTTTTGATCCTGCCTGCACGCTGACGGCGGATGAGGTAGCGGAATCTATCCGCTATGAAAAGGGCAAGTTTATCGATCTGCAGGGCAACGAACCCTTTAAAGCCGCGCAGAATTATGATTATGTCAGCTTTAAGAAAAACGGGTATGCGATTGTGAACATGAACTCCAAGAAGGGCCTGATCGATTCCCAGGGCAAGGAACTGATCCCGGTGGAGTATGATGACCTGAGCTATGTGGATAATCCGCTGGAGTTCGGTGTCATCAGCGCGGAACAGGGCGGGAAGTTCGGCTTCCTGGATGCCGCCGGAAATGTGACCTGCGGCTTCACCTATCCCAAGGACATCGTCCGGGATTACGGACCCCTGGCCACCGTACAGAACCTGGACGGAACGACCATCGTGCTCAGCGGCGCCGTCGGCGAACTGCCGGAGCATTATACCGAGGTGGATATGTCCTATTATTCCCGGGCGTTTGTGGCGAAGAACGCGAATGGGGAATGCAGCCTGATCGATATGACGGGTGAAACCCTGATCCCCTATGTGGATGCCTGGGGCATTTATTTCAACCGGGCCGCGACCGTGGCGTATTACAGCATGGGCAGCCGGGAATACCGCATCTATACCTTCACGCACGACGATGCGGCTCCCGCACCGGCGGCTCCGACTGAGAACAATGAGACTGACGCGGGCGACGGCACCTGGACCTGCAGCAACGGGCATACCGGGAATACCGGGAACTTCTGCCCCGCGTGCGGTGAACCCAAGCCGGCGGAAGATGTGACCTGCCCCGCCTGCGGAACGGTTTATCCGGCGAGCGAAGTCCCGAACTTCTGCCCCCAGGACGGAACGAAGCTGAAGTAATCCGGTTATCGTTCTGAGCCCTGCCTCAGAACGAGGGCCGCATGCTGCGGCAGCCGCCGGAAGCGAAACACAGGGGGACGGAACAGAAATGAACCGTCCCCCTGTGCGGCTTTCCGGTTTCGATTTTTCCCCGAAATTCACCCTTGACAGGGGCACTTTTCGGTGCTATAATATGCCCCGTCGCTGGAGGGGCGCGCCGAAAGGGGTCCCGAGCGGTCGTATCTGGGTGTGGCGCAGTTTGGTAGCGTGCTTGAATGGGGTTCAAGAGGCCGGAAGTTCGAATCTTCTCACCCAGACCAGTAAAAACCCTTGGAAACGTTGATTTCCAAGGGTTTTTGCTATCCCGAAGAAAAACGAAGGAACAGTGAAAAAAGCCTGAAAATGAGAAAAAAAGAAGACGGATAATCAATTGTTTTTTTTGCATATTTGTGTATAATTATCTTGTCAGTGTTGATCCTGGGACAATGGGAACGGTGTGGAAGGGCAATCAGATGAAACCAGAACGTTTTATTGGCAGGAGCAAAGAGAAAGAAATCCTTGAGGAATATTTACTTCTCATAAGTCTGAATTTGTCGCGATATACGGAAGAAGACGAGTCGGGAAAACCTATCTTGTTAAAAAAAGGCTGATCCAGATGTGACACTTCCCGCAGAGGAACGTGAAATCGGCGGCCTCGGTATTTTTATGACAAAGAAGACCATGGACGAGGTGCGCTATGAATACAAGGACGGACAAAACCGGCTGACATTAGTCAAAAAACTATAATTTTAGGAGGAATAAAAGCATGAAATCCGA
>CADBTC010000120.1 GCA_902797445.1 uncultured Eubacteriales bacterium
ACCACGGTCCAGTTCTGCATGGCGGGGAACACCAGCGAGGGCCTGCGCTACGGGACGCTGCTGACGCCGGAAAAGTATTATCTGGAATGGAAGCAGGACGGTTTTCGGGAATTCCCCGAAGAGCGGGACGAGGTGGACGTCCGGATCGAAGAAGCATGCCGGTCCATTCCGGAAAAGCTGGATCAGGGGCTTTACTGCCTGTTCCATAAGGCACGATTTCTTGACCTGATCCACAACTTCGTGATCTTTGACAAGGGCATCAAAAAGGTCTGCCGTTATAACCAGTATTACGCCATCAAGCGGGCACAGCACCGTCTGACGGACAAGCAGCGGGGTGGCATCATCTGGCATACCCAGGGCAGCGGCAAAAGCCTCACCATGGTCTGGCTCTCCAAATGGATCCTCGCCAACAATTCCAACGCCCGCGTCCTGATCGTCACAGACCGGGAGGAGCTGGACGACCAGATCGAAAAGAACTTCCTGGGTGTGGATGAAAGCATCGTCCGCACCAAAAGCGGCGATGACCTGATCAAAAAGCTGAATGTCTACGAAAACCGTTTGCTCTGCTCACTGGTCCACAAGTTCGGAAAGAAGAAAAAGGGCGACGGTGAGACGGTTTACGATAAATATATCGAGGAACTCTTGGCCGCGCTGCCCAGGGATTTCTCCGCCAAGGGCGATTTCGTCGTCTTTGTGGATGAGTGCCATCGCACCCAGTCCGGCAAGCTGCACCGGGCCATGACTGCAGTTTTGCCGAAAGCGATCTTTATCGGATTCACCGGCACGCCGCTGCTGAAAAAGGATAAGAAGACCAGCCTGGAGGTGTTCGGCGGCTATATCCACAGTTATAAGTTCAATGAAGGCGTGCGGGACGGAGTGATCCTCGATCTGCGCTATGAGGCGCGGGACATCCCGCAGGACATCACCTCGCAGGAGCGCGTGGATGCCTGGTTCGACGTGAAGACGCGGGGACTGGCGCCCAGGGCAAAAGCGCGGCTGAAAGCCCATTGGGGCAATCTGCAGACGATGTTCAGCTCCCGTTCCCGGCTGGAGAAGATCGCCAACGACATCATTTTTGACTTTGAAACCAAGCCACGCCTGATGGACGGCAACGGCAACGCTATGCTGGTCGCGGGCTCGGTGTATGCTGCCTGCAAGTATTATGAAATCTTCCAGAGCAAGAGTTTCCGGAAGTGCGCGATCATTTCCTCCTATGAGCCCAACGCCGGCGATCTGCGGACCGATACCGTCAGCGATGACGAGGATACGGAGACCTTTACGAAGTACACGATTTATCGTCAGATGGTCGGCATCGGCGAGAGCGACGACGCGACGAACGTGGGCAAAAAAGTGGCGGCCTTTGAGAAAGAGGCAAAGCGCAAATTCATCGAAGAGCCCGCGAATATGAAGCTCCTGATCGTTGTGGATAAGCTGTTGACCGGATTCGACGCCCCGCCCTGCACCTATCTCTACATCGATAAAGCCATGCACGATCATGGGCTATTCCAGGCCATTTGCCGGGTCAATCGTCTGGACGACGAGACCAAGGATTTCGGCTACATCGTCGATTACAAGCAGCTTTTCGGAGACTTGAGCGACGCCATCAACAAGTACACCTCCGGCGCATTTGAGGATTACGACGTCGAGGATGTGGAAGGTCTGCTGAAGGATCGCACCGAGGAGGCACAGAAGTATTTCCTGGAGACTCTGGATGCGCTGGATGAGCTGTGTGAGGGCGTAGAACCGCCGCAGGAGGAGATCAACTATATTCATTATTTCTGCGGCGAGAACGGCGTCGATTCGGAGGCAGACGAAGCATACGCCCGCAGTCGGGAAAAGCTCTATCGTCTGGTGGGGCGTCTGTCCAGAGCGTTCGCGGAGCTGAAGCCCCGCTTTGAGGATGCCGGATATACGACGGCGCAGCAAGAGAAATATGAGAGCCGCGTGACTTTCTATCTCTCCCTGCGGGACACCATCGGCCGTGCCAGCGGCGACTTTATCGACCTGAAAGCATACGAGCCGGGGATGCGCTATCTGATCGATAACTATATCTCCGCCGAGGATGCGCAGAAGATCGGTTCCTTCGATGACTTCACGCTCATGGACTTCATTCTGACGCAGGAAGAAAAGCTGGAGGACGATGCAGACCAAGGCGCGCAGGAGAGTGCGGCGGAGACCATCGAGAACAACATCCGCAAGAAGGTCGTTGAGCGGATCGTCATCAACCCTGCATATTACGCGAAGATGTCCGAAGTTCTGGAACAATTGATTCTGGACCGGCGCAAGGGCGTCATTGCGTATAAGCAGCTGATCGAGCGCTATCTTGACCTTGCACGCAATGTCACGAAGCCGGAGGAGAACAGCCGCTATCCGGAAACGGTGCGCAGCAGCGGAGCCATGCGGGCACTGTATGATAACTGCGGGGAGAATGAAGAACTGGCGGTAAATCTGCATCAGGCTGTTCTGAAATCCAA
>CADBTC010000121.1 GCA_902797445.1 uncultured Eubacteriales bacterium
CCGAAAGGAGACGGAAGCAGCATCGGAGGTGCGAAAAAGATGGCGAATCTCATGGACTATCTTTCCTGGCGGGGAGATCTGGACATGGGCCGGGACCCCTGGAATCCGGTGGACGCGCTGGCCATGGCCAACCTGTGCTATCTGGACTTTCAGGAGATCAGCGACGAGCGGGGCTGGACGCTGGGGGAGGCCTGCCGGCGGCATCTGAACATGCCGTCCCCGGTGGCGAATTTTGACGGCCGGTACCAGCAGTTCCGGGCCATGGCGGAAAGCCATCGCTTCGGAGGGATCCGGATGCACCATTTTCTGTCGCTGACGGATGAGGAGCAGGGGGTGCAGTTTTCCGCCACGTGCTACGACCTGCCGGACGGAACGCTCTGCATCGGATTCCGGGGAACGGACGGCACCATTGTGGGCTGGCGGGAGGATTTTAACATGTCCTTTCAGACCACGGTGCCGGCCCAGGAGGCGGCCGCGCTGTATCTGGCCCGGGCGGCGGAGATGGACGGGCGGCCCATCCGCCTGCTGGGGCACAGCAAAGGGGGCAACCTGGCGGTTTATGCCGCGGCCCAGTGCCTGCCGGAGGTGCAGGACCGGCTGTCCGAGATCTATACGTTTGACGGCCCGGGGATGGATCCGGAGATCTTTGAAAGCGAAGGGTACCGCCGGATCAGCGGCAAAATCCGTTCCTTCGTTCCCCAGTCCTCCATCATCGGCATGCTGATGGACTATTATCCCACGTATACGGTGGTTACGTCTTCCGCCTCGGGCATCGCCCAGCACGATCCCCTGACCTGGATGGTGAAGGGGCGGGCATTTGAAACGACGGAAAAGATCGACAGCAGCGCGGAAGCGATTTCGGATACGCTTCACGACCTGCT
The DNA here is from genome assembly GCA_902797445.1 of uncultured Eubacteriales bacterium. GTDB lineage: Bacteria > Bacillota > Clostridia > Christensenellales > Aristaeellaceae > Aristaeella. Next base: position 882 of record CADBTC010000121.1, read on the forward strand.
GAAGGAAACGAACCGGGAGGAGCGGGAGAAGGTGGTGGACGCCCTCTTCGGCGTCCTGGAAAACACCCGGGCTTCCACCTTCTCGGAAATGAAGGGAGAATGGTTCCGGTCCATTACGGGGGTGGCCCAGGGGACCTGGGATCTGCCGGCGGACGCCCGAAAGGCGGTCGGCAAGCTGGTAGGGCTCCTCCTCTCCCTGGGATTCGGAAACCTGACGGAAAAATACCGGGCGAAAGCGGGGGACAGGAAGTCCGCCGAAAAGCCCGCCGAAGAGGCGACGGGAGAGGCAAAGGAGCAGAAGAACCCGAACCCGGCAGAAAAGGAACCGTCCCCGGAGAAAACAGAAGCCGAGCCTGTAAATCAAGGCTTGACGGAGGATTCCATGGAATGATATAATTCCGCTGTTTGATTTTTCAAGTTTTGTATTTGGGGGGAGAACGATGTCCGGACATTCCAAGTGGCATAATATTCAGGCGAAGAAGGGCAAGGCCGACGCCCAGCGCGGCGCGGTTTTTACCAAGATTGGGCGAGAGATTGCCATCGCGGTGCGCGAAGGCGGCGCCAATCCCGAATCCAACGGCAAGCTGCGCGACGTGATTGCCAAGGCCAAGGCCAACAATATGCCCAACGATAACATCCAGCGGTCCATCAAGAAGGCCAGCGGCGAGCTGAGCAACGTGGTGTACGAAGAGATTACCTACGAAGGATATGCCCCCGGCGGTGTGGCGATCATCGTGGATACGATCTCCGACAACCGGAACCGGACGGCCAGCGACATCCGCCACTGCTTTGCCAAGTACGGCGGCAACATGGGGACCACCGGGTCCGTGAGCTTTATGTTCGATACGCGGGGCGTCCTGGTGGTCGAGCGGGTTCCCGGCATGGATGAGGACGATCTGATGATGATGGCGCTGGACGCCGGCGCGGAGGATGTCCGTTCCGATGAAGACGTGGTGGAGATCCTGACGGATCCTAACGAGTTCAGCAAGGTGCGCGAAGCGCTGGAACAGCAGGGGCTGACCTTCCTGAGCGCGGAGGTGCAGAAGATTCCGCAGAATACCGTGGCTGTGACGGATCCGGAAACCGTCGAAAAGATCCAGAAGATGCTGGACCTGCTGGAGGAAAGCGACGACGTGCAGAACGTGTATCATAACGCGGAGCTGCCCGAGGAAGAAGACGAAGATTAATCCGTTCGCAAAGCGGGCATTCCGACGAGAGGGCCGGAATGCCCGCTTTTTTCCACGCGGAAACGCGGGGACAGAAAATGGAGCAAAGGGGGAAGCGGACCATGACGATGCTGGAGATCCTGGAAAAAAAGAAACTGGGCAAGCCGCTGAGCAGGGCGGAGATTCGCTTTTTTGCGCAGGCCGCCGCGGAGCATACCGTGCCGGATTATCAGCTGGCGGCCATGCTGATGGCCATCCGTCTGCTGGGCATGACGGATGAGGAGACGGTGGAGCTGACCCTGGCCATGCGGGACTCCGGCGACGTGGCGGATCTGAGCTCCATCCCCGGCGTCAAGGTGGATAAGCATTCCACCGGCGGGGTGGGCGATACCACCACCCTGGTGCTGGCGCCGCTGGTGGCGGCCTGCGGGGTGCCGGTGGCAAAAATGAGCGGCCGCGGCCTGGGGCATACCGGCGGCACGCTGGATAAAATGGAGTCCATCCCCGGGATGCGGGTCGCGCTGACGGAGGAGGAATTCCTGCGCCAGGTCCGGGAAATCGGCGTGGCCGTGGTGGGCCAGACGGGGCGCCTGGCGCCGGCGGATAAGGTGCTGTATGCCCTGCGGGACGTGACGTCCACGGTGGATTCCATTCCGCTGATCGTTTCCTCGATTCTGTCCAAAAAGCTGGCGGCCGGCTCCGATGCCATCGTGCTGGATGTCAAGGCCGGCTCCGGCGCCATTATGCGGGATCTGGACAGCAGCCTGCTGCTGGCGGAAAACCTGGTGCGGGTGGCGACCCTGGCGGGGAAACCCACCATCGCCCTGATCAGCGGGATGGATCAGCCGCTGGGGACCCATGTGGGCAACGCCCTGGAAGTCAGGGAAGCGATCGATATCCTCTCCGGAAGGGCGGGGGGCGACCTGAAGGAGGTGTCCCTGACGCTGGGCGGGTACATGCTTGTGCTGGCGGGGAAGGTCGAAACCCACGAAGAGGCGGTGGCGATGCTCGAGCGTGCCCTGGGAAGCGGAGCAGGGCTGAAAAAGCTGGCCCAGATGATCGCCGCCCAGGGCGGGGATCCCCGGGTCTGCGAGGATGTTTCCCTCCTGCCCCAGGCCCCGGTGCAGAAGCAGATCACCTGCGGACAGAGCGGCTATGTAAGCAGAATGGATACCGCGGCGCTGGGCATGGCGGCCCAGGGAATGGGCGCCGGCCGGCTCCGGGCGGAGGACGGCATCGATTATTCCGTGGGGTTTGTGCTGCAGGTCCGGATCGGGGACCGGGTGGAGCCGGATACCCCCCTGTGCGTCCTGCACGCCCGGACGGAAGCGGATGCGGACCGGGCGGAGGCGGCCATCCGCAGGGCCATTACCGTTGGCGGCGAGCCCTGCGGGAGGGCGAAGAATTTCCTGGGGCTGGTCACGAAGGACATGGCTGTCCGGCTGTAAAGGCGGGACCGCGGCAGCGGGCGCTGCGGGCGTGAAATTCCGAAAGCCGGAAAAAGGAAAGAACCCGGGTGCTGGGGAGCGGCCCGCACGGGCGGGCAAGTCAAATCTGACGAAAAATGGGGAAGTGATGATCTGCGGATGAACGCGGAATTCAGAAAGGGGATCCGTCATGGGATCCCCATTGCGCTGGGCTACCTCAGCGTATCCTTCGCCTTCGGCATGAAGGCGGTGGGAGACGGGCTCACCTGGCTGCAGGCGGTGCTGATCTCCGCCACCAATCTGACCAGCGCCGGGCAGATGGCCGGCCTGCCCCTGATGCTTGGCGGGGCGAGCCTGTACGAAATGGCGCTGACGCAGCTGACGATCAATCTGCGCTACGGCCTGATGGGCCTGAGCCTGGGGCGAAAGCTGGATGACAGCATGGGGACTCTGCAGCGGCTGATTTTCTCCTTCGCCAATACGGATGAGATTTTCGCCGTGGCTTCCTCCCAGCCGGGGAAGGTGGGAAAGCATTACCTGTACGGCCTGATGCTGACGCCCTTTCTGGGCTGGACGCTGGGAACCCTGCTGGGGGGCGTGGCGGGAACCGTGCTGCCCGCTTTCGTGCGCTCGGCGCTGGGCATTGCTATCTACGGCATGTTCCTGGCGATTATCCTGCCTCCCGCCCGGGAGAAGAAGCCCATCCGGGCGGTGGTGGCGCTGTCGGTGGCCCTGAGCCTCTGCTTTCACTATCTTCCCGGGCTGAATCAGGTTTCCAGCGGCTTTGTGATCATCATCTGCGCTGTGGCGGCCGCCGCGGCCGGGGCGGCGCTGTTCCCGGTGGAAGAGGAGGGACAGGCATGAGCTGGAGCGCGTTTCTCCCCTATGTGGCCGTCATGGCCCTGGTGACCTATCTGATCCGCATGCTGCCCCTGACGCTGTTCCGCCGGCCGATCCGCAGCCGGTTTGTGCAGTCCTTTCTGACCTATATTCCCTTTGCCGTGCTGGGCGCCATGACCTTCCCGGATGTGATGTATTCCACCGGGGATATGCGCACCGCCGCGGCGGGGGTGGCTGTGGCGGTGATCCTGGCCTGGCGGGGAAAGAGCCTGCTGACCGTGGCCGTTGCGGCCTGCCTGGCGGTCGCGGCGGCGCAGGGCGTTCTGATGCTGCTGTGAAACGGCCCGAACCCGGACAGGCACCGGAGCTGCCCCGGATGCCGCGATGCGGGGCGCAGGGCGGAGAAAACCGCCTTGTCAGCGGCACAAAACCCGGATATAATACCGGTAATACGCGACAGGGAGCGGGTTGGATCATGGCGCTGAAGGACTATTGCTTTGACGGAAAGAAAAAACTGAATCTGAAGGAAATGCCCACCGACGCCGGGGATTACGCGGTGCTCAAGGCCGAGCTGACCGCCCGGACCGATGCCAATATGGCGGAGGCTGCCCTGCTGCAGGAAAAGCTGTATGCCGCCGGGCGGGAGGGGCTGGTGTTTGCGCTCCAGGCCCGGGACGCGGGCGGGAAGGACAGCCTGATTAAAAAGGTCTTTTCCCGGCTGAATCCGGCGGGGCTGAAGATTACGTCCTTTAAGGTGCCGGGCGAAACGGAGCTGGCGCATGACTATATGTGGCGGATCATTCAGGCGATGCCCGAGCGGGGGAGCATCGGGATCTTTAACCGCAGCCACTACGAGGATGTGCTGGTGGTTCAGGTGCATCAGATGCAGAAGGAGTACGCGCTGCCTGCCCGGTGTCTGACGGAGGACTTTTTTGACCGGCGGTACCGCCAGATCCGGAACTGGGAGGAGTACCTCTGGGAAAACGGCTACCGGATGGTGAAGGTCTTCCTGCATATCTCCCGGGAGGAGCAGAAAAACCGCTTTATGGACCGGATGGAGCTGCCGGAGAAGCACTGGAAGCTTTCCGTGC
>CADBTC010000122.1 GCA_902797445.1 uncultured Eubacteriales bacterium
CTGGGAGTCAGCGAAATCCGAATGATGCCTTTTCTCCCGTCCGGGCGCGCGGTATCCGTGGGAAGCGCCCTTCTCCCAAACGAGGAGGAAAAATTCCGCTTCTGCCGTATCATCGAGGATCTGAAGGAAAAGTATGAAGGCCGCATGCATATCCAGTGGGGCGATCCGATCGACCATATGAGGAGAATGCCCATTTTGGCGGAGAGCGGATACACCACCTATGTGATGGAAATCAAAACAAACGGGGATCTTACCTTCACCACCTATATTCCTGTTGTTGTGGGCAACTGTACAAGGCATTCGCTGCAGGAATATTGGGAAGCGGGTTATAAAAGCATATGGAAAGATAAGCGCTATACTTTCTATTCCGATCAAATCCGGGATATCTATGATCTGGAAGAGTTTGAACCGCAGCCGTACACAGGTGAGACCATCCGGATCGACCTCGTTGAAGGGAGCGCTTTATGAAATTTGAAATTTTATCAGAAGGATACGAACGGCGCGGGGAGGAAACCCCTTTTGGCACGATCCCCCTGAGGAGCACATCCAACCGCAGAGATTTTTTCCTGAATTCGGCTGCTGCGGAGCTTCTTGCCCTTCCGGAAGGGGTGCATGATTTTGAAGAGGAATTCGGGCAGTGCTCTCCGGAGAAAAAACGGGATCTGGAAGACGGCCTGATCCTCCTGTCGGCTTTCGGCGCAGCGGCGATCACGGAAGAAAAGCCCGACTTCGGCGCCCCTTACATCTGCCGCGTCGCAGGAGAGAAGGATTATAAAGCCATAGCCGCTTTGATTAACAGCGATACCGCCTGCCGCCTGGGGACGATTCAGAAATCCGAAACCAACATGAGTCAGGACATGATCCGTGCAAGGCAGTTCAATAATCAGGAATACAATTTCCTTTGTCTGAAAGAAGGAAAGCCGCTTGCTGTGCTGCTGGTCGGGATGCCTGCATGGGAGTCTTATTCCGATGCGTTCAGGATTGCCGGTATTGCAGTTGCGAACGAAACGGACCAGGCAGACATAAAAGAGCTTGCCGGTATGCTGTTGGACTATGCAATCGCTGAATTCCAGGAGGAGTTTTCCATCTGCCGTTATCTCAGCTTTGCGGAGGACGACCCTCTGGCGGAGATGCTGAAAGAGAAAGGCTTTTCTGAAACGGCGAGCCTGAAAGGGGAAGCGGAAGACGGCGGAGATGTCGTCATCTATGACAGGAGGATCTCACCATGCTGAAACCGACTCCGGAAGGGATAACAGCTCTCAGGCGTGTGCTGAAGGAGAGCAATTATCTCTTCTTGATGAAAGTGCTGCGCGGCGCGGGCAGCTTTGTAGACCCCTGGTATGATTATAATACCATGCGGCAGGCTCTTGAGGAGCTTTCCACGCCATATAAACACAGCTTTTTCCTCTTACAGATGGGTATCGGGTCATCCAGGCCGGAGTTGGAAGCGGAGATCGGAAAGGAAGCGCTGGACGGGATTCTGAGCACCGGCCTCTGGGAGGAAAAGGACGGAAGCGTCAACTGCTGCAATCTCATCGTACTTACATACGAGGGCCTGTATCTGGTGACAGAGCTCAATCCGTGGTTTGAAAACTGCCAAAACCGGAATACGGATGTCTATATCGGCAGCGACAGCTTACGCCTTGCGGAAAATATCTCTTTTCGCCCGGACGCAGCAGTGCTGGATCTCTGCAGCGGTACCGGAATTCAGGGGCTTATGGCGGCAAAGTCGGCAAGAAAGGTCGTGTCTGTTGAGATCAATCCGAAGGCCGTTCCCGTAACCCGTTTTAACGTTCTTCTCAACGGAGCCGAAAACATTATGGAGGTACGGCAAGGCGATCTCTACAGCGTTCTCGCGCCGGATGAGAAGTTCGACTGCATTTATGCAAATCCACCCTTTATTCCCATGCTGGATGATGTGGTATACCCGATCTGCGGCACAGGCGGAGAGGACGGGCTTCAGGTGCTGAAAAGCATAATAGCCGGCCTGCCCGACAGGCTGAACCCCGGCGGTGAAGCGGTGATCTTCTGCGAATGTCTCGGGGACGAAAGCGGCGTGTTTTTCGACGATACGCTGGAAGCAATGTGCCGTGAACAGGGCTGGAGCTGCATTGCAGCCCATACCGGCAGGGGGCCCGGCAATCATCAGATAGAAAGACTTGCTGATCTTACGGCACTTTTCCAGGAGGAATTTGACAAAGAAGACTTCATACGCCGGATGCGGGAAAACTACGCGCGTCTTGGCGCCGGCTACCTCTATGATATTCTCTACCGGATTGAAAATACCGGGCATGCGGCTTTTGAGAAGGCGGACTTCTATAACCCCTGGCATGTGACCGACCGGGCTGAGATCGCTGAAAACGCCGCCTCCAAAAGGAAGGAAGGCTGCATATGGCTGTGCCTCGGTTCCCGTGAGATCCGAATGGTCAGCCCCGATGTTGAAGAGTTGATAAGCGTTCTTCGCGAGGGGTATACGATCGAGGAAGCGGCAAAATGGCTCTATTTCAAGTATAAAAAAACGCTGATCGGCAGAAAAACGAGCTTTTACGGATATCTGGCAGCGGTGCTGAATTC
>CADBTC010000123.1 GCA_902797445.1 uncultured Eubacteriales bacterium
TCCGCCGTCGAACCGCAGGAATCGGACCGCCTGGGCGCCGGGGGCATACAGCCGGAAGGAAATTTCCTTGTGGCAGGGCCAGTTCTCCACCGCCTCCGTCCCGTTTTCGGATTCCAGGGTCAGGCTCACCTGGGCGCTTTCCACCACGGAGAAGAACCTGTGGCTGTTGTTATCCCGATAGCCGGGCCGGCTCACATACGCATCGATCCCATACCCGTGCTCCGCGGTCAGCTGCTCCGCAGGCACCGTAAACGTTTCCGGCGCGGGCCCGTCTTCCGCGGTCCACCGGGCGGTCTCCTCGGGATCTCCCGTTTCCGGATCCTGGGCATCCTCGTCCCAGATCCGTATATCATACCACTCGGCCTGATCCAGCCCGCTGACCGTGAAGGTCAGGCCCTCCGACCGCAGCACCAGACTGCTCGCCAGCCCGATCACCGGTTCCTCCAGCGCGCCCAGATACCGGACGGTTACCGTCACAATTTCCGACTGCCGGGGCTCACGGAGTTCATTTCCTTCCTCATCCTCATAGCGGGCCAGCACATATAGATCGTACTCCCCGCCGTGCCAGCGCTGATCCCGGTTGTCATAACCGTCTCCCCCGACATTGTCATACATCTCATAGGATACGCGATTCTCCTTATCCAGAACCCACAGCTCCATCCGGGTCGCCCCAGGTGCAAAGGCCGAAATAGAGAAACGAATATCGCTGACTGGGTCTTCCTGCACCTCCAGAATGAACGCATCCGGATCCGCCGGAGCTGTGACAGTAAAGGCTTCTTCCGTCTCCGTCCAGTCATAACCCGCCAGACAGGATCCGACAGCGACCGTATACTCTCCTTCCTGCAGATTCCCGGTGGGAATGGCGATGGCCGCCGGGAGCGTCTTCTCCTCTCCGTCATCCACCCACATGACTTCGTCTCCGTTTGCGTCCCGGACACTAACATAGAACCGGTTCGCGGTGGCCCCGCCTTCTGAGGCATCGGTAATCCGGAGATGCTGCAGCCTGCCCCGCTCCACGGTTTCGTCCAGCGTGAAAACCGCCTTCGGCGCCGGGCCCGCGGAGACAAAGGTCATGGTGACCTGGTTGCTGCTCTTCGTCCAGGTCAGCTCCCGGTTCATGTCAAAATCTGTCCAATCAAAGCTGTCCCAGTCCTGATACCGCGGATCCGGGTCATAGCTGGCCTGGGCCACGGTGGTATAGGTGCCGCTGGACCAGGCGCTGTACCAGGTAAAGCTGCCATCCTCGTTAAATGCCCGGCTGTCCCAGGTCTGCCAGTTGCCCCCTTCGTCCAGCATTCTGACGGCGACGGCGCCAGGTACGCTGACCGTCAGCCGCACCTCCTGGTTGGCGGGATAATTCTCCAGTGAGCTCTCCCCATTGGCTGTCAGCGTCAGGCTCTGGTCGATGCTTTCCAAGGCTGTGACGTATTTTTCGTCCCAGCTGCTGTCCATTCCCTTCGCGGACGCCCGGGCCCAGACCCGGTATCTTCCAGGGCGGCTGAAAAGCTCCCCGGAGAAGGTGTGGCTCAGCTGGCCGTTCACCGCATCCGCGGGCTCCAGGTAAACATTTTCCAGCTCTTCCCAGTCTCCGTCTTCCGGAATATAATGCAGCATCAGGTCATACCACTGGGCGCCTTCCACCTCCCGCACCGTGACAGGCAGTCCTTCGCCGATCTGATGCAGCGCGGGCACGCCGGAGAGCGCAATCGGCCCCAGGGCCCCGTCCGAAGTCACCGTGAAGGGGAATTCGATGGAAGCCACCTGCTCCGGTTTATCCGGATTGGTATAGACGGCAGCCAGCAGCAGGTAATTTCCGCTCTGATCCATGGAGCATCCGTCGTCCCGGAACCGGGGATAGCCGGCGTTTTCATACCACACGTTGTTCCTGTCGTCGGCCCGGACAATCTTCACATGGATCCAGCCCTCGTTCAGCGTTTCCTTCTCCGTATAGTCCAGGCTGATCCGCAGGGGTTCATGGGTCGTGAAGGTATTTTTCATGGCCACCAGAATCTTGTTCTGGGAAGCCGGCGCCGTCACCCGTATGGATTCAGTATGTTCGCTTTCCACCTGGGGCACGCCGATTTTCACGGCGTACACATAGATGTTGTAGCTTTCCCCCGCCTCGCAGTCCAGCAGCGGCAGCGTCAGGGGCGTCGCTCCCTCCGGGTTCGCGTCAAACCAACCGGAGTCCGCGACCCAGTCATCACCCCTCATCAGATAGGCAGCGTAATACTCCGCGCCTTCCAGGCGGTCCACCAGGATCTGAACCGTCCCGTCCCGGGGCATTTCGTTTTCGCTCATCAGGGACCAGGTCAGTTCGCCCTGCAGCGTGTCTTCTTCGTTGTATCCCAGCACGCGCACAGTCTTCACGGCGCTGGTCACCCAGTCCGTTTCCCCTTCGAAGCGGACCTGGGCATAGAACTGGTACCTTCGTCCCACCTGGCCCGCTTCGGAAGGACTCCAGTCCAGCTCGCACCGGCCGTTTCCGTCCCATTCAAGCCAGTCCCAGAGTTCATATCCCGCAAAAAACCGCATCTCGGCAGCCCCGGGGGCATTAATCACGAAATGCACGCTTTCCTGCAGCTTCGCTGAGGAAGCACTGGCGGTGAAGGTGATCCGTTCGTCCGGCTCCGGCTCCGTGATGGTGTCAATATACTTGTGCCAGTCGTCGGGCACAACGCCCTTTTTCCCGTCCTTCAGGGGCAGCACCCAGAACTGATATTCCCCCACATAGCCGACGGTATTGGCGGTGCCGCCGTAAAAAACATCGTCAAAGGTCTGGGATGTTTCCCACCTGAAAGTCCACCTCGTCCGTTCCAGAGGATCCGTCCAGCACAGAATATACCCATCCGCGCCGTCGATCTCATCCCATGTAACGGTTACGGGCTTGAGCAGCTCCATGCCGTCGCCGCTGACATGCGTGGACAGACTGCTGTCCTCCGCGTTCAGATCGTAGACCAGCGTCAGCCGCGTCACGTTATCATCCTCGTCGTTCAGGCGGACAAAGACAACATCCGTATAGGTGCTCCCTTCCAGCTCCCCGGGGTAGCTGACAAAAAGCTTTTCCCGCTCATTATCGCCCGGATCAAATTCAGACAGCGGAACCGTTTCCCATCCGTCCGGCGCCTCCGCCTCTGGATCCGTGCTCCAGCCGAACTGGATCGTATCCCCGGCGCCTTCCGGCAGGGTGATCTTCACTTTGTAGTAAAAGTTTCCGGTGGCCGTTCCACCAGTCACCGTCCCGTTGAGGGCGGTCAGGGAAACCGCCTCCGTCCCCGTCGCAGTCGCGTTGGATTCAGCAGAAACCTCCGCCATGGCCCAGGAGACCCCCAGCAGGAGCCCCAGTGCCAGCAGAATCGCCAGTACCTTTTTCATACGCACTTCCTCCGTTTTTCTATGTTTTCAGGCACCATGACATCGAATTGTCCATCACTTTTGAATATTGTAGCATAAGAGAAAACAGGATGTTTTACGGATGCTTTATTATTTTTTCTTTAATTTTGAAGGAAACATTACAAATTAATCATATTTTTCAGACATTTTGCCTTTTCGGCGGCATCGAACTTCGAATTTCCTCACGAGGAGGTCCGACAATCAAAAAAAGGGACGGTGCGCTGTCCGTCCCCTGCTGAAGGCCTTTGGTCCGTTCTGCCGTCCGCGGTCTCCCGTTGGAAGGCTTTTCTGCTTTTTTTCTTTCAGTCTTTCAGGCCTGCTTATCCTTGACCATGGTCAGGGAGATTCGCTTCTTCGTCTCGTCGACGGCGATCACCCATACCTTGACCACGTCCCCCACCTTAACCACTTCCGACGGATGCCGGATGAATTTCTCCGCCATCCGGGAGATGTGCACCAGCCCGTCCTGATGGACCCCGATATCCACGAAGGCGCCGAAGTCGATGACGTTGCGGACCGTTCCGGTCAGCTCCATCCCGGGCTTCAGATCCTTGATATCCAGCACATCCGTCCGCAGCACCGGCTTGGGCAGATCCTCCCGGGGATCCCGTCCGGGCTTGCGCAGCTCGGACAGGATGTCCCGGAGCGTGGGCAGGCCGACGCCCGCCTTCTCCGCCAGCTTCTCCATCCCGTAGCTGTTCGCCCGGGCTTCCGCGTCCGCCAGGCCGCCCCGGATTTCCTTCAGATCATAGCCCAGCTCCGCCAGCACGGTTTTGGCCGCGTCATAGCTCTCCGGGTGCACTGCCGTTGCGTCCAGGGGATTTTTGCTGTCCCGGACCCGCAGGAAGCCGGCGCACTGCTCGTAGGCCCGGGGCCCCAGCTTGGGCACCTTTTTCAGCGCTGCCCGGGAGGGAATGCCGTTTTCCTCGCGATAGGCCACGATGTTCTTCGCCAGGGCGGGACCGATGCCCGCTACGTGGGACAGAAGCTGTGCCGAGGCGGTGGAAACCTCCACGCCCACCTGGTTGACACACTGCTCCACCACCCCGTCCAGCGCGGCGGTCAGCTCGTTCTGCTTCAGGTCATGCTGATACTGGCCCACGCCGATGGCCTTCGGATCGATTTTGACCAGCTCCGCCAGGGGATCCTGCATCCGCCGGGCGATGCTGACAGCGCTGCGCTGGGTGACGTCGAAATCCGGAAACTCCTCCGCGGCCAGCTTGCTGGCGGAATAGACGGAGGCGCCGGCCTCACTGACGATGATATAGGCCACCCCCGGCAGCTCCGGCAGCAGGGACACGATGAACTGCTCGCTCTCCCGGCTGGCGGTGCCGTTTCCGATGGCAATGGCCGTGACGCCGTATTTTTTCACAAAGCCCTTGATGATCCGGGCCGCTTCCGCCTTCCTGCCCTCCATGCCGGGCAGGGTAAAGAAGCCTACCCCTGTATCCAGTACCTTGCCGTTTTCATCGATGACCGCCAGCTTGCACCCGGTACGGAAGCCCGGGTCCACCCCCAGGGTCACCTTCCCCTTGATGGGCGGCTGCATGAGCAGCTGGTGCAGGTTATCCGAAAAGACCTTGATGGCCGCCGTGTTCGCCCGGTCCGTCATATCGCTGCGCAGCTCCCGCTCCAGGGACGGAAACAGCAGCCGGCTCCATGCGTCCTCGCAGGCCATGGCCACCTGCTGGGAGGAAGCGCTGTTTCCGCGCACCCATGTATTCTGGATCTCGCGCTGGATCTTTTCCTCCGGCGCTTCCACGGAGACCTTCAGGAATTCCTCCCGTTCTCCCCGGTTCACCGCCAGGATCCGGTGAGCGGCCATTGTCCGGACCGGCTCCCGGTAATCGTAATAATTCCGATAGACGCTGTCCTCTTCCTTGCTGGCCTTGGTGACGAGCACGGCCTCCCGGTTCAGGATCTCCCGGATGCGCTTGCGCAGCCCCGCGTCGTCGCTGACCGTCTCGGCGATAATATCCCGGGCTCCGGCCAGGGCAGCCTCCGCGTCCGGCACGTCCTTTTCCGGATCCACGAATTCCGCGGCCTTTTGGGCCGGATCTTCCTTCCCCGACTGCATCATCAGCCAGTTGGCCAGGGGCTCCAGCCCCCGCTCCCGGGCGATGGTCGCCCGGGTCCGCCGCTTGGGCCGGAAGGGCCGATAAATATCCTCCAGCTCGGACAGGGTCTTCGCCCCGGCAATGCTCTTCTCCAGTTCCTCCGTCAGGACGCCCTGTTCCGTCAGAGCCTTGGTGATTTCCGCTCTGCGCTGGTCCAGATTCCGCAGGTATTCCAGCCTTTCCGCCAGCTCCCGCAGCACCTGGTCGTCCAGAGACCCGGTGGCTTCCTTCCGGTACCGGGCGATGAAGGGGATCGTATTTCCCGCGTCCAGCAGCTCAATAACGGCTTTGACCTGTTCCGGCCGCAGGGAAAAGGCCTGAGCCAGGATGGATACATGATCGGTGTTCAATGGAATGGTCCTCCTTGTTTTATGCAATGATCGGTTCCGTTCTGCCCTGGTTCCGCCGGGGCCGGTCTTTCCGCCCTCGTCGAACGCGCAGGCCGGTCATACGGGAAGGGTTCTCCCTCCCCGGTCCGCCGGCTTTATACTTCCGGCGCTTCCCCGCCCTGGTCAAAAATCAGGACCAGGTTATTCATATTCATGGAATAGGTATAGTGGGCATCAGTCACCACGCCCATCACCAGCTTCAGA
>CADBTC010000124.1 GCA_902797445.1 uncultured Eubacteriales bacterium
AAGGGGCCACTTTGGCGATTCCCCGATTCATCTCACTTTTAAATCTTCTGAATTTAACCTGCAACCCCTTTTTAGAAGGCAAAAAAAACACCTCTTTCTTTTTCCCGGAAGCATTCCGATCCCTGTCCATATTTGTATATTTCTTCAAAAATGATCCCGCTATAGTTTTATTTTGATTACAGCTCCGCACTATCCCCCTGCCGGGCGTAGTGAATCCCCAGGCGTTTCTCCCTTTCCGTCAGAATCACATCTGTTGCCCTGGGATCATGGTGAATGATCCATACCCGTTTTGCGCCGCACGCTTCCCCGATCCGCCTGCCCGTTTCCCCGGTGGAATGCCCGAATCCCGGATAGATGTCATGTTCCTCCGGCGTATACTGCCCGTCATAAAGCAGCAGATCCGCTCCTTCCGCGAAGCGGATCAGCTCCTGTTCAGCCTCTATCCCGTGTTCAAAGTCCGTAGCGTAAACCAGGATCTTTCCATCCCGCCGCAGCCGGTATACCGCAGATCCGCCCGGATGGAAGGAGGGCATCCAATCCACCCAAAACCCACCTGCACGGAACGCTTCCCCGGGCATCACCGTATGAAAAAAGATCTGCGCCGGTCCGTCCCCCGGCCATACGGGCCACAGGGGCGGCGCGAACAGCAGCCGCATCTGTTCTTCCGGATTCCGCCCCTCCCATGCCGCACCGTAAATATGGATCCGGCAATCCTGCCGCAGGGCAGGAAAGAGGCCAAAGCCCATGAGGTGGTCCAGATGCGGATGGCTCAGCAGCAGATGCACTTCCCTGGTCCCCTGGGTCTGCGCACTGACAAGGCCGGATCCCGCATCCAGATAGATCAGATCCTCCCCCGCCTGCACCTCATAGCAGGAAGTATCTCCGCCGAATAATACGGTATCTTTTCTTCCCGCGGGCAGGGATCCCCGGCATCCCAGTACCGTTATTCTGATGCTCATTTTCTCCTCATATACGCTCCTGTTTTCCCATCAGTTCTTTCTGCCAGGCACCGCTTTCCCGGAACAGCTTCAATATTTTTCCGTCCACCTGTCCACGGCTCGCTTTCTCTTCCAGGATCGCGAAGGCATCCTCCGGAGTGTTTTTCTTTTTATACGGCCGATCATCCGATGTGATCGCGTCATAGATATCCAGAATGGTCAGCAATCTGGTCTGCGGAGAAAGGTGTTCCCCCGTCAGGTGATTCGGATATCCGGATCCGTCCATCATCTCATGATGCTGTCCCGCCCATACTGGCACCGGGGCATAGATCCCGCCAAACCGCACTTTGCTGAGCAGCGCAATCGTTTCCGAAACATGGGCTTCCATCTGCGTCCGTTCGCCCGCGGTCAGGGTACCCCTCCATATGGTCAGTGCTTCCCAGTTTTCCGCTGTCAGAAGCGGATGCTCCGTCCCCGCCGCGTCCCGAATCGTCAGCTTCCGGATATTTTCCAGGGTTTCCAGCGTTTCCTCCGTCATCCGGAATTCGGGTTCATTGACTTTCTGGATAATCTCCCACGCTTCCTCCACAGCCTTCCTGTGCACCAGGGCAGCCTCCGCTTCCGCCGGATTTTCCAGCGCCCGTATCCGATCCATCAGCAATCCGGTCTCTATTCTGGCGGCCATCCGTTCCTTTGCCAGATTGCCGAGTCTCGTGGGTTTATCCATAATCTCTCTTGGAATGACCACCTTGCCCAGATCGTGCAGCCATACGCTCATCAGGAACGGTGCTTTCTCTTCCTCCTTGAATCGCCAGCCCCGGTCTCCCGCGTCCAGCCACGCGATAAACCTTTCTGCGTATGCCGCCATGGATCGGGTATGATTAGCATTATACGGCGTTCGTTTATCAATGACCTCTACCATCACGGAAACAAGGGAGTTTAACACCTCCGTGACAGCCTCCCGCAGCCGTTCTTTGTTTAGGGTCACCGCTGCGAGGGATCCCAAGGCCCGGATAATCCCTTCCTCCGCCGGATCAAACGGCACAATATGCCCCGCATGATCCAGGGCATTGATCAGCTGCAGGACCCCTATGTTCCGTCCCTGCTCATCTTCCATCGGAACCACCAGCATGGACTGGGTCCGGTACGCATTCATCTGATCGTATTTCCGGGTGCCGGTAAAATTAAACTCCTCCGCCGTGTACACATCCTCGATATTCAGCACCCGATGTTCCAGCGCTGCGCGGGCGCAGACATGCGCCCGGTCAAGCGGAACCGGCGGAAGCAGCTCCTCCTTCCCGTTCCGAATCAGATGAATTCCCTTTGATTTGGTGACCATATCCCAGAAAACCAGATGCGCTTCCTCCCGGATGTATACCGTGCCCCCGTCGCAGCCGGTGATCCGCATGGCTTCCATCAGAATCCGATCCATCAGCACATCCATCCGCTTCTCCGCGGATACCGCAATGGCAATTTGGATCAGCCGATCCATTTCCATCTTTGCAGCCATCTTTTCTTCCTCCTCCGGGCCCGGACACGCCCGGCGCCATTGGTTTTCCCCAGGATTGCGTTCCGTCTGCAAACACCGAGGATCTCAGCCCCGATCCGTTATTAACCTGTCCAGCGTCAGGACCTCAAATCCCTCCGCCTTTCCCTTCAGGCGTATACGATCTCCCAGGGAAGTATACGCAGCCCGGTCTCCCAGCTGATCCGCCACAGCCCGGCTGATGTAAATGGTTCCGCCAGGCGCATTGGATTCCAGGCGGGCCGCTGTGTTCACCGTATCCCCGATAGCCGTATAATCCATCCGGCGGGGGGATCCCATATTCCCGACGACCGCCGGCCCATAGTGAATCCCAACTCCGACCCGCAAAGACTGTCCGCCCTCTTCCATCAGCGCCCTCGACAGTTCATCCGCCCCCCGGATAATATCCATCGCGGTCCGCGCCGCCGCAAAGGCAGGATCCGGCACGGGCAGAGGAGCTCCCCAGAAGGCCATGGTGGCATCCCCCACATATTTATCCAGCGTACCCTGATAGCGCTCTACGCACGCGCTTGTCATGCTCAGATACCGGTTCAGTATCCTGACGACCGCTTCCGCCGGCAGCTGCTCCGACATGGTGGTAAACCCCCGGATGTCCACGAAGAGTACGGCGATGGAAACCGTCTCTCCGCCCAGCTTCAGTTCCTCCGGCTTCTGCTTTAATATTTCCCGAACCACGGTCGGCGCAACATAGCGTTCAAAGGTTTTTGTCACCCTCAGACGTTCCCTCGCGGCCAGCACCGCGTGAATCACAACGCTGGTGCCATAGCAGAGAAAAACCGCCGCGGGAATCCACAGAACATGCAGAATGTATCCCCGCTGATACATTGCCCAGGCTCCCTGCAGGGACAGCAGGATCAGCGCTGCCGCAATGCCCAGCTTGACCAGCATGGTAGAGAGCATCCCCTGCCGGCGGGATGTTCCGCCCCAGAATCCCACCGCGCAAAGAAAGGTAAACACGGTCAGGATTCCCCGCTGAACCGACTCGGATACTGGAACCCGGTAACGGGCATTCAGCATGGCATCGATCACATTCGCCTGAAACTCCATGCCAAACATCTGCTGGCTTCGGCTGACCGGCGTATCGTAGGCATCCCGCAGCCCCGCGGCATACGGGCCGATCAGAACGATCTTATCCGCGTACCAGCTGGATGGAATGTCCCCTCTGATCAGGTCCGCCATGGAATATCCGTCGAAGAAAGCGCCAGGCCCCCCGCTGTAGGAGACGTGAAACCGTCCCCGACTGTCGGTCTCCGGCGCCTTCAGCGTCTGCCCGTGGGCTGCGGCCCAGGCCTGAGCCGCTTCCCAGGCCATGGAATACATTTTCCCCCCAGCAGCAGGAATATCCGCATAAAACACGGCATGCCGAAGCATGCCGTCCGAATCATACATGGCGTTGATCAGCCCCGGAGTGGTCGCCTCCCGCAAGGCCGGATAGGGTGTTTCCAGTTTTTTCACGGCATACGGATTCACCGCAAGGCCCCCATCGGCGGATTTTGTGTACACGGCGCCGAATTCCGCCAGGCTGGCCGAAATCACCTTCGGAAGCCCCTCGGCCGCCCTGGCCAGCCGTGCATCCGCCTCCGCATCACTTTCACCGGCATAAAGGACATCCACGGCCACAGCGCAGGGCAGATGCTCCGGATCCGCAGCCAGATTCTCCAGCGCGGAGGCCATCATGTTCCTGGTCCAGGTATCATAGGGTCCAAGCTCCGCAAGGGCTTCGTCCGTAATGCCGATCATCGCGATCCGTGGATCCGCGGCCCTGGGCTGCTGCTGCACCATGTCCTGCGCCCACTGGTCCGCTCTTCGCAGCGGGGTCCATTCCGTGCCCTGCCGCAGAAGCAATGCCATGGCTGCCGACGCTCCCAGTAAAGCGAGGCAGCGTCTCCATTTTTTCTTCATTGATAGCTCCTGAAATCAGGGGGCTGGCGTTGGCCGAACGATGTCAAAGGGAGAATGACCGGTACCCTCCCCATCTGACCCGGTTCCATCTCCCTGGCGTTCCTCCGCCGGTTCCCGGAACGAGGGCCTGTCGCTCCGCTCCATCCGCATGGCGGGCATCACCGATAATGTCCCCTCAATCACCTCGACATGGGGGAAGCGCTCCGTGACATCCTCGCCCGATTCATCTCGGATAATATAGGAGCTCACCCGATTGGCGCTCCTGCCGGTCTCTGTCTGAGAACCCTCGGTCTTTACCTCCGCCATATAGCCATCCGGCAAGCCGGTAATCAGCGGCGCCAGCTTTCCTGTGAGCGGCGTACCGTCAAACATTTTACCTTCGCTTGGCACAAAAATGGTCACCTGACGGCTGTAGTCCGTTGCAGCCTGCTTCCTCTGCTGATCCATCCTCTGCCGCATTTCGTCTTCCGTCCAGCCGGTATCCGCGCTGACCTTTCCGATCCGATCTTCATCTGAAAGGATCCAATGCAGCATGGCAGACGGCGCTTCCTCCAGCGTCAGATCCTCCAGATACAGGACTATCGAATCTACCTCTCTGTCATCGTAAAGGTATACGGTCAGCCGCTGCCCGGCATGCACCTCAGCCTCCTTGACTTCCCCGGTGACCGGATGCGTGCCTGTTACATGGACCCGGCCGTCGGTCACGATCAGCCGGTCCCGGCCTTCCTCCCCGATCATAACATAACCGGATGTGCCCCGAATACCCACCATCATGGTGCTGGTTTCGATGTCAAACGATTCATCCTGCGGAAGAGGGGAAAGCACCTGAAAGAACAGATTCCCCTTGCTCAGATAGATGGAAAGATCCTTTGCGGCTTTTTTGACCTTTGCCTCGCTTTCTTCCTTCAGGGTGACAATCTTGATCTCATCCAACCCTACGGAGACCATACTCTCCTCTTCCGTTTCCAGAACGTTGCCGCTCTGAAGCCGCAGGTCCTCCGTCACCTGGCGGGACTCCCCGCTTTCCTCCTCCAGCCTGACGGTTCCTTCCTGAAACAGGATTCGCATCACGGACGCGGTATACTCCTCCCCCGCCCACGACCGGGTACTCGGGAGTGCCATGATGATGCAAAGAAATGTCAGAATCAGGAAGCAGGAATAAAAAGCTTTCTTTTTCATCGTTTTTCCCTCCTGTATCCACCGGCGTATATCCGCAGTCGACTCCTCATCATCCGTTTTCGCGGATTTGTCTCAAAAGCCACCTTTCCAGCCGCTCTGAAGCCAAACGTTCATATAAAGCCGAAAGGATCAGCGTCAATATCACATAGCTCATCCAGATGATCAGCGAGGTGTAATCTATATGATCATACAGATATAGCTGCGTCGCCTTGAACAGGCACTGTATGGGAAAGTGAAACAAATAGACAGCCATGGAGATTTTTCCCAGCCATACAAACGGCTTCCAGGAGAAGAAAAGCTTTACCGCCGGAACGACCAGCAAGCCGTATACCACCGCCGGGGCGATGCCAAGGATAGTCAGCATCTGAAGATCACCGGCATACTTTCCTTTTCCGCACCGAAGCAGCACATACGCCGACAAAGGAAGCAGCATGAGCATATATCCAACCTTCCTGCTTTCAAACCGGTCCCGCCGCTCATAGATCCCGTATAGCAGCACCCCGATGGAGAAGCAGGACAGCCCCCGTCCCATCAAAGGATTCAAGACCGGCAGGTTTTCCCGGCTCAGGATGACGACGCATCCCAGCAGCGCGCAGCCGCCGAAAAAACAGTATATCCGCCGCTGATTCCTCGAAAAATAATTCACAGCATAGAACAAGACATACAGGGGCATCAGAACGCTGATCGTCCAGGACGGAGAGTTCATGGACCAGCCGGTTTCCAGAATCCCGTTCTGAAGCAGCAGCAGGTTCAAAACCAGATGATACAAATCGTGATTCGGATATACAAACGTACTGCCCGTCTTCCACAGAATGAGCGTCTGCAGAACCGCCACAATCCCCGTGGTCAGTAAAAACAGCGGATAAATCTTCCGGATCCGCCTGCCCATGAACGCATAAAAGGATATTTCTCTGCCCGTTACCCGCCTTCCGTACCCATACATCATGCCGAATCCCGACAGCAGAAAGAAATATTCCACATAGAACAGGCCGAAATCAGACGAGATCCGAAACAGGGGATAGAATGGCACCGTATTCAGCGGGACAAAATGCTGATAGTGCCAGACAAATGCGATGAGAAAAGCGCAAATCCCTTTTAATCCGTCTATACTCTCCAGCCAGGAATCATCGTTTTTCATGGATTCCCGTCTCCCATTTTCCATAAACTGAATCTTCCCGCATTCCGGTATGAACACCCACCTGTTAGAACAGTCACACGGTCCCCAAACGCCATTTCCAGTTTTTGCGACAAAATCCCCGGCGTTCTTCGCCGGGGATTTTGTCCCGTTGTCACAGGCTTTCGTCTTCCTCCAGCAGGACGCCGCACCAGGTATCCCTCTCCGGTGCCAGGCTGTAGCTCATTTTCAGACCGCTGGGCTTGCTGTCGTTTACGAGGATCCGTTCTCCATAGGGAGCGTTCCAGACAATCGCATTGTATCGGATACCCGCCTCCCGCAGGAAAGCCTCCGTTTCCGCCCGGTACGTCTCCGTCCGAGAGGTCAGAAAAACGATCATATCCTTCTCCGGCAGGCTCTTCAGAAATTCCGCCGCCCCGGGCAGCAGGCTGTCCTTCCCGTCGATCTTGTATCCGTTGTGCTTGACCACCGTGCCGTCCAGATCAAAGATCCATGTATGTCCCATGGTGGACAGCCGCAGCGCGTGATCTGCCATATTCGCTTTCCTCCGTCTTTTTCGCTCTCCCAGATCCGAAGCTCCGGCGGATTCCGATTCGCCCGGCCCGGCTTTTCTTATCGAGCCCGCTGCCCGCGGATCGCGGGCCTTGCCTTTCCCACTTATGCCCTTCCGCTGAGCGTGCTGCCGATGGCGCCGCCGGGATGGTTTGGTTTGAAATCCCGCTCCAGCTCCAGCCCCATGCGCTCCGCCAGGGACATGGCCAGCCCCTGCAGTACGATCAGGTTCAGCGTCGTGGAATTATTGGGCATGATATTCCAGAGATCTCCTTCATGCTCCAGCGGGATAATGAGGCTGCGTTCCTTCCCGATCAGCCGGACCATCTCTCCGTCCTCCCGGAAGGTCAGCGCCCAGAGCCTGCAGTCCCGCTTCTGCAGCAGCTTTGTCAGGTATACGGATTCCGCGGTGCTGCCGCTCTTGCTCAGAATGATGACCAGGTCGCCGGCCCGCACCATCCCCATATCCCCATGGACGGCGGAATTGGTATGCAGGAAGTTGGCATCCAGCCCCATGCTCAGCATGCTGCCCACAAATTTCTCGCACACAGGCACGTTTTTTCCCAGCCCGGAGGCTACGATCTTGTGCCCCGCGCGCAGGGTCTGTTCCGCCTCCTCGATCAGCCGCTCGAACGATTCCATATCCAGCTGGTCCAGGGAGTCCGTCAGAATCCGGATGGTCCGGTCGAAATACCGGTCTCCGGTACCCTCATCGGACATCCGCAGCGCTTCTTCCAGATACATCAGCCCGTTATAGAACGCGCCGCAGATGGAGTCATAATCCTCCCATGCATACGTGGTCAGGCTCAGCCAGATGATCGCCAGATACAGCTTCATCTGCTTGCGGGTGACCTCTCCCTCCAGCAGGCGGAAGAATTCATCCTCCATGTCCTCCCAGTGGTTGCTTTCGATCTGCAGGGTGACCTCTTTTTCCCCGATGTCCAGAGAGAAGCGTTTCAGATTGAACTGATCGTAATTGCTGATCAGGGAATAGTACACCTTCACCCAGTCGTAAGCCGCGTCCCCGTAAAAGGCGGTGGTGCCAAAGTAGCCCCGGGGATCGATCATGATCGGATACTTGTCCTTTTCCAGCATCATGTTGCTGAAGGTGCAGTCTCCGTGCAGCAGGGGAAAGGTCTTCGGTAGGTATTTCATGACCTCCGCCTTCACCTTGTCCCACTCGAAGAAGATATTCCTGCAGACCCGACCGTTCACGGTCACGGTTTCCTGATCCGCGAAGGGCACCAGCTCCCGTACTTTTTCCAGCCGCCGGACGGTTTTGTCGATGTAGGCGTCCTGGAAGCTCTTTTCGTCCGCCGGCACGCTCTCCAGGCTGTGCAGTTCCTTCAGATTTCCGATGATCTGTCCCAGAATTTGCTTTTTCTGATCCTGCGGAATATCGTTGTATTCATAGATGTTCCGCCCGTTGACCCGCTGAATGATCAGGGGGTCCGTTTCGTAAATGGCGGGAATCCCGATGCCGCCGTGGCTGCCCCGGAGAGCCTGCACCTTCCGGTACCAGGCGATCTCATGCTCCGCCAGCTTCCGGCCCTGCTCATCCAGGGGCCGCTTGATGACCCGGTCGCCCTGAATTTCCACCTGGTTAAAGGGCCGGCATCGGGTTTTGGGAAGCTTGTCCCACTCGCTGTACAGCCCGTATTCGTGGGTCTTATACAGGGGCAGCTCCTGCCATACCCGGCCCTGCTCCGACATCCACCTGACCAGTTCCCCGCTCTCCGGCACCTCCGCCAAAGGCGATTTGTCCGCCATCAGAAACAGGCCGGCCACGCCGTGCTCCGCGCTCCGTTCCTCATAAAAGCGTCCCTCGGCGTAGCTCCACCGGCAGGGAAAGTCCTTGGAGATGCCCACATAGTTACCCATCTCCGCCGGGAAAGAGAATTCCGCCGGCAGCACCAGGTCGCACCAGATGATCAGCAGCTCCTCTCCCTCCGGCACCAGGCTCAGCGCCTCCCGCATTCCGGAGCAGGTGCCGGTATGCCCGCTGGCGCAGACCATCTGAAAGTCCACTTCAGCAAAGGCCTTCAGGTATTTTGCCAGCACGTCGTATTTATAATCCCCGATGACGATAAACTTCCGGTCCGGATACTTGCGGAAAAGATGAAAGATCATGGGCAGGTTGTTGACCGGCACCAGCGCCTTGGGCTTGTTCCGGGTCAGGGACTGCATGCGGGAGCCCTTCCCCCCTGCCTGAACGATGATATATCTTGGATCCATATTATTTCTCCTTCACGTTCTTTACAGCCCGTCCACGATTTCCCGGACAGTCCGGTCATTGTCCTCGTCCAGAATCACTTCCGTGACGTTGGGATTAAACAGCTCCAGGTTTTTGATATTCCACACGTCGTATGCCAGCTGTGAATCGTGGATGACAACCGTACGGATCTCCGAAAAAGCCAGCAGGTCGCAGATGCCGCTGCGCAGCGCCACGCACGCCCATTTGTTGACGGAGGCCAGGCAGTACAGCTCCTTGAGGGAGAGGATCATGCCTTCCGTCCCCGGAATCACCGGCTCCGTATCCTTGATGATATTGGTATAGACCGCGTATCCTTTCCGGTTTAATTCTGCCGCGATTTTTTCCCAGAAAGCGGGATCCAGGTTCTCGATCGTCACGGCATAGGGCATCAGGACCGCCACCCGCCGGTCCGCAGGATACTTTTCCGCGAATTTTTCAATTTCCTTCTTATCCATGAACAGCTTGGGGCTTTCCACTTTCGTATCCAGGGGCAGGTTCAGCACCGCCCGCTTGTATACATCCAGCAGGGATACCCCTTTGACCCCCATCATCAGCCCGGGTTCCGGCCAGCCGAATTCCAGGATAAAATGGCCGTAGCGGAAATTGGCGAAGACAAACTTCCGCATGTTGACAGCAAACGCCTTCAGGTACTTAACCATCTTGTCATCCGCGATAACCTCGTCCACGGCGTCGAACATCGCCGCCAGATCCCGATGGCTGTTTTTGACTACAAAACAGATTTTTCCGATATGATTCAGCTTCTTATATTCCCGCATCAGCCCCGCCAGCATCAGCGTATCCCCGATGCCGTATGGCGCTACAAAATAGATGCACTCCGGGTGCTTGTGCAGCTGATAGATATAGTGAAAGCCCCGAAGGGTTCCATAGACCCTTTGGGGCACTGCCGCCAGGGCCTTCCCCCGGCTTATAATCATGCGGCCGATATATCCCATTTTCTCCTGTTTACCTCCTGTCCGCGGCCTTCAGCACGTCAGCAAACTGCCCCGCCGCCTCATCCCATGTAAAGGTGTGATACCCCGCGGCCCGCTCCCGCAGCGCGGTATACTTCTTCCGATCGTCCATCAGTTCAATGACCTTCGCGGCAAAATCCGCTGGATTGTTGGGCTTGAAGTACACACAGTAGTCGCCCCCCACTTCCCGCAGCACATCGATATCCGTGGTCACAACCGCCGCCCCTTTCTGCAGTGCCTCCACGATGGGCAGCCCATATCCTTCCATATGGGTAGGGAAGGCCACGACGAAGGCGTGATCGTACAGATACTGCAGATCCGCGTTGTTGGCATCCTTGATGTGAAAAATCCGCTTGTCAAAGTCCTTGTCGGCGTAGAGCCGGTGCAGGAAGTTCTCGTCAATCCATCCGGTGCGCCCCGCAAAAATGATATTGATGTCCTTTTTGCACAGCTCCTTCCGGTATGCGTCATAGACCAGCTTGTGGTTCTTCCGGGGCTCCAGCGTGCCCACCAGCAGGATGTACTTCCGCCGGTTGGCGATCTGAATGACCTTCTGCCGCGCCTCACCGGTGCCCTGCTTGTTCTGGCCCTGGAAGTCGCCCCCGAAATGCACCACCTCGGTTTTCAGTCCGTGCCGGCCAATCTTCTCCGCGAAATCCAGCAGGATCTGTTCGCTGGGATGGGTATTGACAATGATCAGGTCGTCATGCTGTACGTGGGCGCCGATGAACTCCATGAACTCATATGTGAAAAAAGGGTGGAAATACTGATAATGGGTCACCGCCATGATGTCATAGATCATGGTCACCAGGATCAGCCCCTGTTTTTTTAGCCGGGGAAGCAGCCAGCTCCGCTTCAGCACAGCGCTCCAGGCCACGTCGATTTCGAAAAAGATGGCACCGGGCTCAAGGTCGTCCAGCTCCAGCTGAACCGTACCGTAGGTATCGTCCTTCCGGCCCTTGCCGGTTTCCAGATACCGGCACATCTTTACATTGTCCACTTTCACGTACCGCTGCCGGTCGTGCCGCCATACGATGAGTTCCGTCTCCAGATCCGTCCGTTTCAACAGGCGGACCATCAGTTCCCGCATCACCCGCTGAATTCCGGTGATCGCGTTAATCTGCATAAACTGGGTGATGTCGATGTACACTTTCGTCATGAAAGCACTCTCCTGCGGTTAATGGAAAAAAAGCCTGCGAATTTTCATTCTTTTTTCTTCGTCCATTTTTTTGTATAAGCCGTACAGGCTGGTACCAGTCAGTCCGACCACCAGCTTCCGGGCCCGGGTGTCCCGCCGAATCCGTCTCTGATAAGGAACGTTCACCAGGGTAATTTTCCGGCGCTTGAACTCCTCGCTGTTAATGATGAGATTCAACAGATGAAAGCGGAAGTTGCGTCCCGCCCCCTTCCAGAACCGGATTTCGCTCCTGATGGGCGTCCGTCCCAGCAGATACAGGTAGCAGGCACAGATATAGTCCTGATCCCCAAGTTTTTTCCACCCTGAAAGATCCACCCGGTCCCCCGTATGACCGATCCCCAGCATAAAAACCTCCCGGGAGTACATCAGCCGGTCTCCCAGGGCCTTCGTGTATCCATCCGTAATGTCGTAAACTTTTTCGTACATTCCCCGGTTTATCATCTCCGGTTCCTGTGCTTCCGGTGCGGGCATCCTTTGCGGCCCCTCCTTCATCATATCATAAGCTTCCAAAAAAGAGAAACCTGAGCGACGGGGAAGCTCCCCGTCGCTCCGGCAGAAGGGATCAGTAAATACCGTAGAGAGTACGCAATTCCGCGAATTCAGGTGATGACGCAAAGCCAAGCGCCAACACTTCTCTGGCTGCCATATCTCCGTAAAGCGTCTTCAATGTATTGTACACGCCATACCAGTACGTGAATCCGGACGCATCAGAGGCGCGCCCCATGTAGCACTTGTACAGCACTTCAATCCATCCGCCTGGATTGGTCACTGCCCAGTTTGGATTGAGGGTCATCTCGTAGGAGAAGATAAAAGAATGCACCATCTGGGCGCCGGTGACGCCGCCTCTCAACAGCCGGTTGCACCAGTCATTCATGCCATCGACATCGGGATCCCGGTTGAATGCATTGCGATAGTTCCGACCGACGAACCGGTTTACCAGAATATTCTGATCCCTGGGTTCCGTCAGCGCGTAGGTCCCACGCTTGATGCTGTACCGCATGCACAGCCACTCGAATTCCGGGGATTCCACAAATCCCTTGGCCACGTAATCAATGGAAACATACGAATACAAATCGGTTGTCCCGATCTTATCCTGTCCCACCATCATCTGTGACCAATACGTCACACCAGCTGTATCGCTGGAGCCAGGATGATTCCACATCAAGCCATCATACAGCCGTTCAACCTGGAACTTCGCCCAATTGAGGCTCGGATACGAAGCACCCGCTTTAGCGGTGATCTGGTCCTGCCATTCCTGACTGTGGATGAAGTTCCGAACAATGCTGGCACCAGTCTCGCTCCCTACCAGTAACCCTTCCGTCCAGTGATTCAGGCCGTTCGGATCATTCTGCAGATCCTCCCGAACCCGCCCCAGCAGGTTCACGTAGCAATTTCCGACAAATTCCGTGGTGTTAATATTCCGGTCCCGGGCTTCCACCAGCTCGATGGTACCTCGATTCAGCAAAGCCATCTTGCAAACCCTATCCCGATAATCTATGGTATCCAGCAGCTGTTTCGCCACATAGCGAACGGAAACACCTTTATCCAGCATCGCCTTGGCATCCGTTGTCGACAAGGGAGAGGGGCCGTAAAAGGTATTCATCATCCCATTGACAATGGCATTAGCCCGAGCGGTATTGGTCGTATTACGGGCTTTAAACTCGCCGCTATCCAGCAAATCCTGAATAAACTTGCCTGCCGTCACATCATTAAAGGCCAGACGCCGACCAAAGAGTACCATAGATGATGCATCTACATTGCGTCCAAAAAATCCCTGATAGACAAAATCAACATACTTCAGGATATCCAGGGGCAGGAACTCAATATTATGACTGGTCGCATATCGATCCGCATTGGTACCGAACCACCCAGCAATGGTTCTCACGCCTTTCATAGCGTCCAGACCAAAGGTGGTTTCCGTGGGATTCGTTCCGATGTCATACCCGTATGGAACCAATACGCAGGAGTTGGAAGCCATGCCCTCAAACGCGCCAGCGCCCACGCTGACCACCTTGTTGCTGGTATCTGTCCAGTTCAGTAACTTCGGAATCGAAGCAGACAGGCACATAAAGGTGATCTTCGAGCATCCCGAAAAAGCCTCCCGGCCAATCCGCTGAACTGCGGAAGGAATGAAGATGTTCGTGGTAATGCTGCTGCAGCCCTTGAACGTAAAGTTGTTGATCTCGCCAATGCCCGTCGACAGACTCAGTTCCGTAGCGGAAGAACAGTTTTCGAAGGCGGAAGATCCCAACTGCGTCACCGTATTGGGAATATAAATCCCCCGGAGACTTGTGCAGTTCATAAAGGCGGAATCACCAACGGTTGTCAGCGCGCCACCGTCATTCATGATGGCATTGATCATAGAGGTGCAGCCCTTGAAACAGTTCTTGCCGATGCTCTGCAACGTAATGGGTGTAGACACACCCTGCAGGCTCGTGCAGCCTTCATACGCGCTGGCACCCAGGATTTTCAGACTGTTCGGAAAAGTCAGCGTTGTCAGGCTGGTGCAGTTTTCAAAAGCATTATCGTGTATTTCCTCCAAATTAATGTTCCAAGAAACACTGGACAGATTGGAACAGTTTTTGAAGGCATTATCCGGAATGATTTTCAGCGGAGCACCCGCGGCGAAGCTGATGCTCTTGAGTGCGGTGCACCCTTCAAAGCAACCCTCCGCAATGGATGACAGCTTCACAACCGCATCCAGCAGCACGCTGGTAACAGATGTATTACGCGCAAAAGTTGTTTCTGCCAGAGACACAACATCATAGGTTGTGGCAGTTACAGGATCATACCAGGTCGCAGGGATGACAATGTCTGTGGATTCCGCACTTTTCAGCTCGGTCACTGCACACTCCGTTGAGCTGAGAATCCGGAAATTGAATTCTGCCGCAGTGGGAGCGCCGTCATTCAGCAGCGCATCGTCCTCCACCACATCCAGCTCTTCACCTTCAGCGGTTTCACCCTCAACAGCTTCTTCACCTTCCACAGTTTCGCCTTCAATGGCTTCCTCGCCCTCAACAGCTTCGCCTTCAGTGGATTCCTCCGCAGCTTCGTCAGCGATCACAAACAAAACCGCTACCAGATCAATATCTTCATAGGATACAGAATCAGTATGATCCGCCTTTTTCCAGGCATCCAGCTCCTCTGCCGTCAGAGGTTCCGCGTCTTCTTCCGCCACATAGGCCTTTTTCGCTTCGCCCTCCGTCGCGTAAGTCACAGCCAGCACGCCCTCAATCCGTTCATCGGCGTAGACTACCGCGTCTTCCGCCAGTTCACCAATCTTTCCAATCAGGGCATCGCTCTTATACAGCTTCTTACCTGCCTGCACCTTGACCAGACCAGGTTCGAAGGCTTCTTCTTCCCCAGCAGGTTCTTCCACGGGTTCCTCTGTGGGTTCCACGGTCGGTTCTTCCGTGGGTTCAACCGTCGGCTCCTCCGTAAGATCCGCAGTCGGATCTGCAATCGGCTCTTCTGTGGGTTCCTCGGTCGGATCCGCAATCGGCTCCTCAGTGGGATCCGCAGCAGGTTCTACAGTCGGCTCTTCAGAGGGATCCGCAACAGGTTCCGCAGTCGGCTCCTCAGTGGGATCCGCAGTCGGCTCCTCAGTGGGATCCGCAGCAGGTTCCGCAGTCGGCTCCTCAGCGGGATCTTCCACGGTTTCTTCCACAACGGATTCTGGTTCAACAACAGGTTCCGGTTCCGGCTCTGCAACGGGTTCCGGCTCCACGACAGGCGCGGGCTCCGGCTCCGCAACAGGTTCCGTCACAACCGTTTCCGGCACGACTTCAGGAACCGCTTCCTCTGCCAGCGATACCAGCCCAATAGACTGGACCAGCATGCACAACGCCAGGAAGATCGCCAGTTTCTTCATGATTCCTTCCTCCTATGAATAAAAAACTATCAGCTTTCGCCCCGCTTTTCAGCGGATACGCATTTATTATATTCCTTTTTCGCGAAGATTGCAACCCTGTAAATTATTTATTTCGAAAAAATTACGAATGTTTTTATTCTTGGCAAAAGATGCATTTTCTGATTTCTTATCCCCGGTTAGCTATAAGCCATGCCCCCCCGCCACACACCATGCAAATTAAGAGGCAGATTGCACCGTACACAAACACTGATTTTTTTTTATTTTGCTTAATCCACCGAGTCAGGCTCCCCTTACACGCCTTGACAATCACATCAATTGCTACCCCAAAGGCCATACCTATAAAGATATATACAATTCGTGTTTGTTCAAGACCTTTGGGACAATAGAAGTACCATAAATCGTTATAATAGGCATTCCAGTCAAAATCTTGAAAAAAAACAGTATTATGTGCAACAGCGGCGCAAATCGCTTTCACTATCATGAATCCCAACAAATGATGCAACATTATCGAAAATGATCCGTCCGCAACCAGCGTTACACAACGGTCTCTGCCTATGGATGGCGCAAGAATTCGTGCAATACGCAACCAAAATGCGATTCCAAGTAATCCTACGATGATAGGCCAAATGGAAAATGAATTATAATCACTCAGGGCTATTTGATAAGCTAGCGGCTGCCCATGATAGACAATCAACGATAACGTTGTGCTGAAGAGGAAAAAGAAATACCAAAAGTTCGATAGTGTATCATGTTTTTCAAGAACCTGAGCATATAAAAAACCTGTGCAAAAAAAAGGAACAAAAAACAAGCTGCGCGTAAACAACAGCTGCCATCCTGTGCGATAACCTTTACTTGCCAGAAAAATGCCAAGCATTCCAAGAGCATAGCTAAAGAGATAATAGAGTATCTCCCTCCTATGTTCTTTCTTTATTATTGCAGAAAGGAATCGCCGGCTGAAAACAGTCAACATTTGCGTTAAAAACAGTGGTACAACAAACCATCCTGCAAGATTATAATCAAAATAAAGACGTGGTGTTATCGGACCAATTAGAAGAGTTTGAAAATTGATTCCTGCTGATACACCAATCGAAAAACCTTGCAGAGACAATAACTGTGCAATCAATGCGTAGACAAAATTCCAAACATATAGGGGAACAATCAGAGAACCCATTTTTTTTCGCATGTACTTCCAGGGAGTTGCTTCAACTTTACTCGAATAAAAATACCCCGAGCAAAAAACGAAAAGAGGGACATGGAAAGAATATGGTTGAAAAAATTCATAAAAGAAAGAGATGCCGCCTTTTCCGCAATGATTAGCAACAATAAATAGCATACCGAATGCATAAAGAAGTTTCATCTGATAATTTATCGATTTCTCTACACTGTTCGCCACATTATTTCTCACCTTGTTTTTCTCCCAATTATCTCTTCCTTGACCATATGACCGTTCTCGATATGCAGCTGATAGTCGCAGATAGCCAGCGCCGCTCTGCGGTGTGTCACGATGATAACGGTCTTCTCCCGCATGGCGTCTATGTTTTTCAGCAGCTTCGCCTCCGTTGCCTCGTCCAGCGCGCTCGTTGCCTCATCCAGCAGCAGGATCGGCGCATCGGAGAGCAGCGCCCGGGCAATGGCGACCCGCTGGGCCTGGCCTTCGGAGAGGCCGACACCCCGCTCGCCCAGCCTGGCGTCCAGCCCGATTTCCTGTACCAACTCCTCCAGACAGGCGGCTTTGACCGCCTGCTCAATCTGCGCCTCCGTTGGGCTGTCCGTAAACAGAGTGATATTGTCCCGGAGGGTCCCGGACATCAGGGTATTGCCCTGGGGCACATAGGCAAACAGGCTTCTTGTTCCCTTCGCTGCCGGAACGCGCTGCTCCCCGGAAAGAAAGGAGACCGTCCCGGCCGTGGGCTTGTATATTCCCAGCAGCAGTTGGAATAGCGATGTCTTTCCTCCGCCGGAGATTCCCGTCAGGGCCGCAAAGTCTCCCTGCCGGATTTCGGCATTCAGGTCGATCAGCACATCGTCGCCGCCATCGGCGTACTGGAAGCTCACGTGATCCAACACGATCCGGTCAAACTGCGTCAGCTTCATTCCCTCCACTTCATCCGGCAGGCCGATAACCTCCTGCAGACGCTCCGCAGAGGCAACCACCCCGTATGCCTGGCTGATCAGATGCACCGCGTTGGCGATGGGCGCCTGGATACGCCCCACCAGCTGAATCAGTGCCGCCAGGGAACCGTAGGTAAACGTGCCCTGATAAATTTTGAAGCAGCCCCACAGCTGGCAGACCAGCCAGGAAATGTCAAAAACAGAGCCCATTCCCTGGTTCATCAGGATCGACAGACGGCCGTTGCGCAGCTGTTCGTTCACCAGATTGTTCCGATTCTCATCCATCTGCCGCATGGCCCGCTCTTCCGATACGCTGGCCTTGACTATGCGGATATTTTCCAGGGTCTCCTGGGTGGAAGCCTGCAGGGCGCCTTGGGCTTCCTGAACCTTTTTATGCCGGCGCTTCATCGGGTCCCGGAACAGCACCGTGATGGCCAGCCCTGCGCCGCTGGCGGCAATGATCACGGGGACAAAGCGCCAGTCCATGCTGATCAGGATCGCAGCGGCGCCAACAAAGGAAACCGTGGTCCGAAGCAGGGAAGGGACCAGGGACAGAATTCCGCTTTTCACGACGCCAACATCGCTGAACACCCTGTTGATCAGCTCCCCGCTGTGATAGGGTTTTAAAAAAGCATACTCCTTACCCATCAGGGCTGAGGTCACCATCCGCTGCATCTCTGCCTGAAACCGGGCGGACGCGCGGACGCCGACAGCTGCGTTGACCACCGACAGTACGCGTTCCAGCGCAATCAGCGCCACCAGCGCGATTCCATACCGCCACAGCAGGTCTTTCCTGCCGGATGCAGCCCCGTCAATCAGTCCCTTCGTCACCAGCGTCACCCCCAGCGACAACAGAGACGTCAGGATCCCGATGCCGCTGACCAGCATCACCGGAACGCGGACGGGCCTGCTCCAGCCAAGAAGGGCCTTCAGCGCGGAGCCGGAAAAGATGTTTTTGACCTTGTTCAGATTGCTCATTCTGTTCTTTGCTTCTGGTGGCGAAAGTCCTCCAGCGTATCCCGCAGCATTTCCTCCAGAGAGTGTTCAGGCTCCCATCCCGTATCCCGGGTCAGCTTGCTCCGGTCACAGCAGATGACCGGCGTATCACTGGGCCGCATCCTGGACGGATCCGGAACCACGGGAATCTCCCTTGAGGCCATGCCCCGCATCCGGTCCAGCACTTCCCGGACCTGCCAGGTCTTCCCGCTGCCTACGTTGTAGATTTCTCCGCTTTTTCCGCGTTCCATGATCAGCCGGTACGCCCGCACCACGTCCTTCACATGGGTGAAGTCCCGCCGGGCTTCCAGGTTTCCCACCCGCAGGGCAGGCTCCTCGCCCCGTTCCACCCGGACGATCCCGGCCGCAAAATCCGGGATCATAAACCCCTGCCGCTGACCCGCACCGCCATGGTTAAAGGATCGGGTCGCGAAAACCCGCATTCCGTAGCTCCTGGCATAGAGCAGACCCAGCTCTTCCTGCGCCTTCTTGGAAATGGCATAGGGCGACTGGGGCCGGGTTTCCATGTCCTCCCGGACGGAAAGCCCCCGTTCGCCCAGCCGGCCGTACTGATCGGCGGAGCCCACCATCAGCACGCCCGCCTCCGGCGCTTCCTGCCGCAGGGCTTCCAGCAGATGGGCCGCTCCCACGGTATTGATCAGAAACGTGCCGGCCGGATCCTTCCAGCTCTTCCCGACGTCCGCCTGTCCCGCCAGATGAAACACCGCCTCCGGCCGGATCTCCCGGATCGTCTCCCGGAGAACCTCCGCGTCATTCAGATCGCACCGGACGCAGCCCGGACCCTCTGTCCGATCCAGCCCCGTCACCTGATATCCCGCCGCTGTCAGCTCGGCACGGAGATACCGGCCTACAAAGCCCTCGCTGCCCGTAATCAGCGCTCTCATCCGATTTTCCCCGCTTCTTTTTCCTGTTTTGCCAGGTTCCGGTCATACCTGGCCATCAGGGCGCAAAGCTCCTCATAGCTGGTCTTCTGGGGATTCCAGCCCAGTACCGTCCTGGCTTTGGTGGGATCGCCCCACAGGTTGTCCACATCCGTGGGCCGATACCAGGCAGGATTCACCTTCACCCGCACCTTTCCGGTCGCTTCGTCAATACCCTGCTCCTCCAGGCCGCTGCCCTCCCAGCGCAGCCGGATTCCATTTGCCTCAAACGCCAGGGTCGTAAATTCCCGGACCGTATGCTGGACGCCGGTGGCGATCACAAAATCGTCCGGCACCTCCTGCTGCAGGATCAGCCACATGCATTCCACATAATCCTTTGCGTATCCCCAGTCCCGCTTGCTGTCCAGGTTGCCCAGCTCCAGCACCTCCTGCAGGCCTTCCGCGATGCGCCCCGCTGCCCGGGTGATCTTCCGGGTCACAAAGGTTTCTCCCCGCCGCTCGGATCCGTGGTTGAAGAGGATGCCATTGGCCGCGAAAATTCCATAGGCCTCCCGGTATTCCTTCACCATCCAGAAGGCGTACTGCTTGGCGATGGCGTAGGGGCTGTAGGGATGGAAGGGCGTGGTCTCCCTCTGGGGCACCTCCTCCACCTTTCCGTACAGCTCGGAGGTGGACGCCTGATAGAAACGGCAGGTCTTCTCCATGCCCAGAATATGAATCGCTTCCAGGAACCGCAGAACCCCCAGGGCATCCACGTCCCCGGTATATTCGGGTACGTCAAAGCTGACCTGCACATGGCTCTGGGCCGCCAGGTTATACACTTCATCGGGACGCACCTTGCGCATGATGGCCAGAATGCTGCTGGAATCGCTCATGTCACCGTCGTGCAGCGTGATTTTCCCCAGCAGGTGCCTGATCCGGTCCGTATTGGGCAGGGAAGCCCGGCGGGTCATTCCATGCACTTCGTATCCCTTTTCCAGCAGCAGCTCCGCCAGGTAAGAGCCGTCCTGTCCGGTAATGCCTGTAATCAATGCCTTTTTCATATTCATTCTTCCTCCGTTGATGATGTTTCTTTTCCGTTTTCCGGGAACCCCGGAAGGTCCTTTTATTTGCTTTTCCGACTTGAAATCGGGCTCACAGATAGGATGTCATGTTCCGCTCCTTCAGCACCTGCAGCACCCGCTTGATTTCACCGGCCCGGTCCTTATTACAGATCAGCAGGGCGTCCTCCGTATCCACGACCACCAGATCCTCCACCCCGACGGCGGCGATCAGCTTTCCGCCAGCCTGGATAATGGTGTCCCGGGTATCGATGGCAATCACATTCCCCGCGTGCACATTTCCCCGCTCGTCGGTCTGACGAATGCGGCTGACCGCCAGCCAGGAACCCACGTCATCCCATCCGAAATTGGCGGCCAGGGTATAGATGTTCTTTGCCTTTTCCATAACCGCGTAATCGATGGAAATGGACGGGAACCGGGGGAAGGTGTCCCGCAGCACCCGTTCGTAGTCCGGCGTGCCGATGCTGTTTTCAATACTCCGAAGTCCCTCCGTCATCCGGGGCAGGTATTTTTCCAGATTTTTCAGGATCACGGACACCTTCCAGGTAAACATACCGCTGTTCCACAGATATTCCCGGGAAGAAACGTATCTCCGGGCCGTTTCCAGATCCGGCTTCTCCACAAAGCGCTCCACCGCATACGCATTGCGCTTGGCCCGGCGGGGGATGAACTTGATGTAACCGTATCCGGTTTCCGGCTCATCCGGGGTAATGCCGATGGTCATGATGCTGTCATCGGACTCCGCCAGGTCACAGGCTTCCTGCAGCACATCCCGGAAGATGTTGGGATACTGGACCAGATGATCTGAGGGCAGGACGGTCATCAGGGCGTCCCCGTACTTTTTCCGGATATGAACCGCCCCCAGGGCGATACAAGGCGCCGTGTTCCGGCCCACCGGCTCGCAGAGGATGTTCTCCGCCGGCAGATCGGGAATCTGCTGCTGCAGCAGCTCCCGATAGGCAGAGCTGGTCGCCACGTATACGTTCTCAATCTCCGTAAAAGGCCGGATCCGGTCCACCGTCAGCTGGATCATGGTCCGGCTGTCATCCGTCAGGGCCAGAAACTGTTTGGGCATGGCCAGCCGGCTGCTGGGCCAGAAGCGCTCCCCGTGTCCGCCAGCCATGATAAGCACGGTTTTGGTCAGTGTGGACATCTCTTTATCTTCCCCTTCCTTTATCCCATCAGATGCCGGTGATATTCACCGCAGACTTCCTGAGTGGGGCCGTCCATGCGAATATGCCCCTTGTCCAGCCAGATGACCCGGGAACACATGGTTCGGATCTGCTCCAGGTTGTGGCTTACCATCAGCACCGTGGTACCGCCTCCCATGAGATTCATCATTCTGTCCGCGCTCTTGCGCTGGAATCGTTCATCTCCGACCGCCAGGATCTCATCTACAATCAGGATATCCGGATCCACCAGCGTCGCCACGGAAAAGGCAAGCCGCATCAGCATGCCGGAGGAATAGGTTTTAATGGGCTGATAAATAAAATCTGCCAGCTCCGAGAAGGCCACGATCTCCTCGTACCGGCTCTTCAGGAACTTTTCGTCATATCCCATGATCGCCCCGTTGAGAAAAATATTCTCCTGCCCGGACAGCTCATAGTCAAACCCGCTGCCCAGTTCCAGCATGGGAGCGATGCGTCCGGCAGTGGCCACCTTGCCCCCCGTGGGCTTGTAAATCCCGGAGATGCACTTGAGCAGGGTGGACTTCCCGGAGCCGTTGGTTCCGACGATGCCCACCACTTCCCCCTGATTCACCCGGAAGGATACATCGTTCAGAGCGTAAAAATCCTGATATTTCAGCTGACCCTTCAGCCGGGAAATCACCCACTCCTTCATGCTGGTGGTGTGATTCATATTCATGCGGAAATTCATGGATACATGTTCCGCCGCGATGACTTCGCCCATTTGCTTTCCTCCCTCCCTTTACAGATGGAGCACGAACTGGCTCTGGGTCTTCCGGAAAAACAGCAGCCCTATGATCAGCGCCGTCCCGCTGGCCAGTCCGCAGTACAGATAGGTCAGCGGTGTGGGCGATATTCCGCCCACGGTGATGCTTCGCATAAAAAACAGGTACTGATACAGGGGATTCAGATGATACAGGGTCGCAAACCTTGCGGGAATAATGGATTCCGGGTAAAAAATGGGGGAGAGGAAATTCCATACCGTCAGGAAGATTCCCCACAGGAACTGCACGTCCCGGAAATAGACCATAGCCGCCGACAGGATCAGGCTCACCCCGATGCAGAACATCATCACCAGCACCAGCAGCAGCGGAAGCAGCAGCAGACTCTTGCTGAAGGGAACCCCGGTGATCGCCATCATGATCAGCAGGGGAATCAGGGAAATGGCCAGATTGATGGCGGAGGAAATGGCCTTGGAAATGGGAAAGACGTATTTGGGGATATATACCTTTGTGATCAGACCCGCGTTTCCCACCACCGACTGCATCCCCAGCGTCGTTGACTCAGAAACGTAGTTGTACAGCACAATACCGCTCATCAGGTAGACCGCGAAATGCTCGATGCTGTTGCGGAAGATGGTGGAAAATACGAACAAATACACGAAGGTCATCAGCAGGGGATTGAGGAAGCTCCACAAAACACCCAACACCGAGGCCTTGTATTTAACCCGGAAATCCCGGATCACCAGCGTTTTCAGCAGATAGCTGTACTGCCTGCAAACATCCGTAAACTGGTTCAGGATCATGGGCTTTCCGATAACTCGGCAGCGGTGCGCGAACAGAATCACCCCGGCGCAGATCAGCCCCAGGGCCGCCGCGCAGGACCAGTACCATTTCATATAGGGCAGGTCGTCCTCCCCCCGCTGGCACAGTACCAGGATACCCGAGACCGCTTCTCCGCCTATCGTCAGGCCTTCCGCGGTTTCCGTTTCCACCGTAAACTTCCCCGCGCTGCGGGTGGATCCCGCCCACAGGCCGATTCCTTCTCCCGCGGTGATCCGCAGGGTGAGGGGTTCGCCCTTCTTCGTTTTTGTTCCCGTCAGCGGCAGCCGCAGGGTGCCGTCCTCCGGGATATCCGCCCGGGTAAAGGTACGGCTCGCGATCTCCGTTCCCGCCCGCTCCAGGGCCAGGGTAACGTTTCCTTCGCCCTCCGGGCTCAAAGCAGCATAGACTTCCAGCGCCTCCAGCCGGTCCGCGGCCGCTTTGATCTCCTGGGTGACCTCTCGATCCACCAGGTCGGACAGCACCGTGTCCCGGTTCACCGGTTCCGTTGTTACCGCGGTTCGCTGCCAGTCGTCCCGGACGATCCAGAACAGCAGCAGCACCGCCAGAAAAAATCCTCCCAGAAAAACCCCCAAGTGTTTCCAGAACCGTTTCTCCATCTGCCAAGCTCCTCTGTTCTTTTTCGATTTGTGCCCCATATTATATTATTAGAAAAAGCGCCGCGGATCCCGAAGGTTCCGCGGCGCCCTTGTGTGTTTCTGCGGCGTTCAGGCCAAAGGTCGGCGCCGCATCAGATCATCCGTTTTTTTAACGAATCATTAGTTCATGTTGGTCAGGCTGGTGCAGTTCTTAAAGGCCTTCTTACCGATCTTCTGCACAGAATCCGGCAGGTCAATGGAAACCAGCGTGGTATTGTTTTCAAAGGCACTCTCGCCGATTTCAATCAGCACATACGCATTGTGCTGCACAGGGCTGACAATCTGATCGGGAATCACCAGCGAGGATGCGGTGCCATTGTACTTGGTCAGCGTGACAACGCCGTCAGCCAATACCGTATATTTTACCTCTTCCAGAATAAAGTCATCTTCCGGCGGCACGCCCCTGCCGTAGCCCGCATCCAGGTTGTAGCT
The DNA here is from genome assembly GCA_902797445.1 of uncultured Eubacteriales bacterium. GTDB lineage: Bacteria > Bacillota > Clostridia > Christensenellales > Aristaeellaceae > Aristaeella. The sequence goes on from CADBTC010000124.1 coordinate 24,437, forward strand.
GGCCACGATCTTCTTGAATTCACGCACGTTACCGAAGATATCTGCCACCTGAGCACGGGTCATGCCGCCGGCAATTCGATTGATCCATTCATTCCGGCCAGCCGCATCAGGCTCACGGCCCATGTACAGCTTGTACAGCATATCCACAAAGCCGGCGGTATTAGTCGGATATTTCTGCTCGCACTCAGGCGATGTCACAAATCCCTTCGCCACCTGAGCAGGTGTCTGTACGCCGGTCAGGATATTACGGCACCAGTCCTCCAGTCCGGCTGGATCCGGATCACGGCCCACTCCTTCCTGGTAGCAGCGGGTGACAAACTCAGCCACCTGCTTGTTCATCTCGGTAAACGGCACGTACACAACGCCGGGCTGAATACCAAACGCATTGCAAATGCCGATAAACTCGCCCGCCATGGAAAAGCCCTGTACGGCAACCCGCACACTTCCCTCATCAATCTTGGCAGTCCAGTCAGCCAGACCGGCAGCATCCGCTTCGCGGCCCAGCATCGCCTTATACAAGATCTTCACGGTTTCTTCAGTGGAGTTGCCCTTATCCGTATACTCGGGGCTGGTAATAAACAAGTCAACGATGTTGGCTCCGCCGCTGACGCCATTCATCAGCTTGCCGGCCCAGTCCTTCAATCCGGCAGCATCCGCACGCCTGCCAAGAATCACGGAGTAGCACCGCATGACATATTCACAGATGCCGTTATATCTCGCCACTGCAGGATCCAGCCAAATGCTACCAGGAGTAATGCCATACCCAGCGCACACATTTGCAAATTCTTCGGAACCGGCGAAGCCGTTCACGATAGCCAGAATATCCACGCCTGCGTCCAGTTTCACAACCCAGTCTTCTCCCAGCGGATCAGGATCGCGGCCCAACATGACGTTATACATCTTGTTGACCTTCTGCTTGCTGCTCAGACCAGCGTTGGAGAATTCGGGGGCCGTTACGAAACCCTGGATCATCTGCGCACCGGTATTAGCGCCGGTCAGCAGGTTGTTCACCCAGAAATTTATACCGTCCGGATCACCTTCACGGCCCAGGATAATAGAGTAAGCCCGTTCTACAAAGGACCTCAGTCCCGCCACGTCCGCATTCAACAACGCATCGTCTTCAACCACTTCGACCTCTTCAAGCGGTTCTTCCGTGGGGACGGGTTCTTCCGTAACAGCGGGTTCTTCTGTCTCGGTGGGTTCTTCTGTCGGTTCCACGGGTTCTTCTTCCGCCAGCACGACCAGCTCGGTCATGTCATAGACTTCCAGGTCCTTGAAGTCATGCTTTTCCGCTTCGGTCTCGACTTCCTCGACCCATTCCGCGTCTTCCGCCGCCACATAGGCGACCAGGCCTTCTTCACCGACCCACAGGTAAGCTTCCAACCGGTCCCCGTCCGTCTCCTTCGCGTAGATGACGGCGTCCTTCTTAATCTCGGCGACCTGCTTGCTGCCGGCAGCCTCCTTGTACAGCACGGTATCCTTCTTCACCACGGCATAGCCTTCTTTGGCTTCTTCCGCAGCGGGTTCTTCCGTGGGTTC
>CADBTC010000125.1 GCA_902797445.1 uncultured Eubacteriales bacterium
AACACACAGGGAAGGGGGCGGCGATGGATGGTCAGGAACACGGCTGGCTTTAAAGGCGCGATGTGGTGTCGAATGCTGATCTCCCGGGCATGCAGCATGACCGGGGCGTTCGATCTGTCCTCCGGACGCCCGAGGGTGAGCGGCCGCTGATGCGGCGCATCCGTTTGTCATATGCCCGGGAGCTTTTGGGAAAGCCCCGGTTTTTTTCATAGCCGGAGGACAGAAAAGAATAAAACAGAAAATAAAAGGAGAGAAAACCATGAGTCAGTATAAATTTGAAACCATTCAGCTGCATGCAGGCCAGGAACAGCCCGATCCCGCGACGGATGCCCGGGCGGTGCCGATTTATCAGACGACCTCCTATGTATTCCGCAATAGCCAGCACGCTGCGGACCGCTTCGGTCTGGCGGATGCCGGGAATATCTACGGGAGGCTGACGAACTCCACCCAGGAGGTGCTGGAAAAGCGGGTCGCGGCGCTGGAGGGCGGCAGCGCGGCGCTGGCAGTCGCTTCGGGCGCAGCGGCCATCACCTATACGATTCAGGCCCTGGCGGCCAACGGGGGACATATCGTCGCCCAGAAGACGATTTACGGCGGCAGCTTCAACCTGCTGGAGCATACCCTCCCGCAGTTCGGAGTGGAAACCACTTTCGTGGACGCGCACAATCTGGCCGAGGTCGAAGGGGCAGTAAAAGAGAACACCCGGGCGATTTATCTGGAGACGCTGGGCAATCCCAACAGCGATATTCCGGACATCGAAGCCATCGCGGCGATTGCGCACAAACATGGGCTGCCGCTGGTCATCGACAACACCTTCGGCGCCAGCTTCTGGATCCGGCCGATTGAACACGGAGCCGATATCGTGGTGCATTCCGCGACGAAGTTCCTGGGCGGACACGGCACGACCCTGGGCGGCGTCATCATCGAATCCGGCAAATTCAACTGGGCGGCCAGCGGAAAGTATCCGAACATCGCGGCTCCGAATCCCAGCTACCACGGCGTCTCCTTCTATGACGCGGTGGGTCCGGCGGCTTTTGTGACCTATATCCGGGCCATCCTGCTGCGGGACACCGGCGCGGCGATTTCCCCGTTCAACGCCTTCCTGCTGCTGCAGGGGATAGAGACCCTCTCCCTGCGGCTGGAGCGGCACGCGGAGAATACGAAAAAGGTGGTGGCATACCTGAAGAATCATCCCCTGGTGGAGAAGGTGAATCATCCGTCCCTGCCGGACCACCCGGACCACGCGCTGTACGAGCGCTATTTCCCGAACGGCGGCGGATCCATCTTTACCTTTGAAATCAAGGGCGGAAAGAAGGAAGCCTGGGCGTTCATCGACCATCTGGAGATCTTCTCGCTGCTGGCCAACGTGGCGGATGTGAAGAGCCTGGTCATCCATCCGGCCTCCACGACCCATTCCCAGCTTTCGGAAGAGGAGCTGCTGGATCAGGGAATCAGGCCGAACACGATCCGGCTTTCCATCGGCACGGAGCACATCGATGATATCATCGGCGATCTGGAGAAGGGGTTTGCCGCCGTGGCGCAGCTGTGACAGGAAAGAAGCCATCGCGGCCTTTTTCCAGCAGGAAGCCCTTCCATATTGCCATTTTCTTTTTCGGCACCGGGGCTGTGATGACCCGGTGCCATAGTTGTCTCAGTGGTTTTCCCAGCCTCCGGATGTCCCGGCTGCGGTCCGTCTGTCTCATGTAAACCGTTCCCAGATTCGCTGACTCATTTTATCATGCTTTTTTCCACGATATAAAAAAACGGCTGAGTCTCTCAGTCGTTTTTTATGGTCAGGATCCTTGTGATGAGAGGCTTTACTTCCAATCCACAGGAGCAGTTACGATCGGCCCGATGTTCTTTTTATAGTAGTTGATAGATACCTGTGCGGCTTTAAAACCGGATGAGTGTTATAGCAATGCGGCAGCGTTTAAAAAATCCATGCAATTTCTTTGTGCATGGCCATCAATGATAGACTGGTTTTTGACATCCTGACAAGCCGGGATCTGCTACGCTTCGGCAGATCCACTGCCTTCTTCATACAGTTCTCGGGGGATCGGCTGCGCCGAGATGCAAAGGTCGCGGTCTGCTTTCGCCCAGATCCTTCTGCAGGTATCCGTCATTTTTCTGCAATCACAGACATACACTGACGCGTTTCCAAGCCTGGAATATGACACGGCGCCGGTATACTCGAACGCTTTCTTGTAGTTCGGATAGTATTCCGAAACGCATCGGTCCGATGCGGCTGTGAAATGCGTGTGGAACGGAGGAGATCTCAGGATCTTGCCATTGTAGTCCACGATCGTGATCTCAAAGGGCTCTGGGTTCAGCCTGTCCGGGATCCTGAGCCGCTCATCCACTGAATGGAGATACGTATTCCGTTCATGTCCGACACCAACGAGCAGGACTTTTCCCTTTGC
>CADBTC010000126.1 GCA_902797445.1 uncultured Eubacteriales bacterium
AATGGCCTGAACAAAGGCGATGGCCGATACCAGCAGGAGCGTGATCGCACCGCAAAAGACCAGCGCCAGAAATACCGTCAGAAGCATGTTGATTTCCTCCCGATGATTGATGGATGGAGAACACCCGCAAAGGCTCCGGCCTGTCGGATGTACCGCTGTCAAGGCATGTGCCTTATCGGCAATGCAAAGCAGACATATGTGTGAGCTATAAATAACGCATATGTTATACCGCGTCTTTTCCTTTTGGCAAGCGGAACGACCGACAGCCAGGTCACAAAATTTCATCTTGCCAACTGAGCGTATTTTTGTTATAATGCAATTGTTAGCCCCGGCTAACAATTGCGAAGCTTTTTATTTTTGTCGAACGGTTAGCCTGATCTAACACGTTGTTGTTCCCCGCAATGGGATGACAGCGGTTCATTCTGGGATCACGTGGAAGGCATACGAACGGAGGAGGCCGTCAGGATGACCAAGCAAATCTTTACGGCAGAGCAGAACGGCTTTGTCGGCGCATACTATGGAGGTCCTGCAGACAGCCGGAAGGCCGTGATCCTGATGCTGGGCGATTCTTCCACGGACCGCATGGCCCGGTGCGGCGCGGAGTGGCTGATCAGGAACGGCTGTCATGCGCTGTGCATGTCCGCCGACAAAAAGGATTACGGTCATCACAACTATCCCCTGGAGCGATTCGGAAAGGCCATCGCCTTCCTGAAGAGTCAGGGCATGGAGAAGATCGGAATCGCCGGCGCCTCCACCACCGGGATGCTGGCGCTGGTGGCCGCGTCCTATTATCCGGACATCACGCTGACCATCGCCATGTCGCCCTCCGATTTCGTCATGGAGGGCTTCTACCGGGACGGCAAAGACGGCGCTGCGGAGCGTCCCGGCGACGGGGAATCCTCCGTCAGCTGGCAGGGCAAGCCCCTCCCCTATCTTCCCTATGCTTACCGACATCCGGAATACTGGCGGAAGCTGAAGGAGGAAGCCAAGGCCGGCGGCGACCGGGCTGCCGCGAGGCAGATGTTCGACGCCTCCGAGCGGCTGCACCCGATTCAGGAAGAGGAGAAGATCAAGGTCGAGCGGATCCGTGGCAAGATCCTCTTTGTGGGCGCGGAGGACGATGTGCTGTGGGATACCTGCCGCTACATCCGCCGTATGGAAGAGCGGCTTTTGCGTCTGCCCCATGATTGCACCTGGGAGGCGCTGCTCTATCAGCACGGCACGCACTTTGTCTTCCCGGACAGCATGCTGCGATCCATGCTTCCTCTGGGCTCCGGTCTGCTGGTGAAGCTCATGTTCCGGGCCGGACGGGAGCATCCAAAGGAATGCAAAGCCACGAGAGTCGACATCGACAAGCGGCTTCGGGCGGCACTGCAGGCATGGTGATTCATGCGGCTGCTTCTATGTGCAGGGCGGCTGCCGCCGGACGGACTGGTTCATCCGGCATCTGTATCAGCCGAAGGGATGGTTTACGCCGCCCTATGAGACGGAGGAAAGCCTTCGGTAAAAAGCTGAGGGAACTGTATCGGACCGCTGATGTCTCGCGCGTCGAGGGGATCGGTGTCTTCCGGTGCATCAAATGAACCGGAGACGCCAAAGCCAGAGAAAGGGAGAAAACTGCAGATGAAGGATTATGAAGCGCTTTCCAGAAAGCATTTTGACCATCAGGCGGCGGAATACGACGCAAGGGATACGGTTTACTATTCCCGGGAGGGCAAGATCAGCTGCCGGGACATCGCTGCGCAGCTGAAGGCTGTCCCTTATGAGGCGCTGCTGGATGTAGGCTGCGGCACGGGCTTTCTGATCGACCTGCTGGCAAAGCAGTGCCCGGCCGGATACGCAGGGCTGGACCTGTCCCCCGAGATGATCCGCATGGCGGAGGGCCAGCACATCGAAGGCGCGGAATTCGTCATCGGCTCGGCCGATCGCCTGCCCTTCCCCGATGCCAGTTTTGATGTGGTGACCTGCTCCCAGAGCTTCCACCACTATCCCTATCCGGACAAGGCCATGGCGGAGGCGCTGCGCGTGCTGAAGCCGGGCGGGCTGTACATTCTCTCGGACACGGGCATCGGCGGTGTCGGCGGCTGGATCGACAATCACATCCTGTTCCGGCTGGCTCGCAGCGGCGACTGCCATACGACCAATCGCCGCGGCATCGCCCGGATGATGGAGAAAGCCGGCTTCACCGTGACGGAATCCCGGCAGATTCAGGGCATGATCTATACCGTCACCGGCAGGAAGGGAGCGAAATGAACATGATCA
>CADBTC010000127.1 GCA_902797445.1 uncultured Eubacteriales bacterium
CAGGGGCATCTTGACCCCTTCCATGCGGATATCCTCGAAGCGGATGTCGTCCACCACCGCCTGCTTTCCCCGGCCCCGGCGGGTCTTGATCCGCAGGCCCCGGTCGTTCCCGCGCATCCAGCAGTGATGCACCCGCACCCGGCGCACGCCGCCGGCCATTTCGCTGCCCACGGTGACCCCGCCGTGCCCGTCCAGCATGGCGCAGTAGGCGATCTCAATGTCCTCGCAGGGCTTTTTCAGCGTCCGGCCCTGCCAGATTTTGCCGGATTTCAGGGCGATGCAGTCGTCCCCTACGGAGAGAACCGCTCCCATCAGCCGGACGCGCCGGCAGCTCTCCGGGTCGAACCCGTCGGTATTGGGGCTGACGGCGGGGGCTTCCACGAGGATGTTCAGGAAGGACAGATCCTCGCTGAACATGGGGTGAATGTTCCAGAAGGGGCTGTTGCGGAAGGTGATGCCCTGGATGGTCACGTTTTTGCAGCGGGCCAGCATCAGGAGGCTTCCGCGGAAGATCCCGTAGCGCTCCTTGGTGTTTACCCACCAGCCTGCTTCCTGGGCCCGGCCGTCGACGACGCCCTCGCCGACGATTTTCACGTCCTCCAGGTCCACGCCCGTCAGGGCGGCGGCGCGGGCGTCCAGGGGATTGCCCTCATGGGAGCCCAGCAGCAGATCGGGCCCCTCGCCGGTGGGGAAGGTCACCCCCGGCAGGACGGGGAAGCGGTTTTCATCCGTGCAGAGGGAAAGGGTCGCGCCCTTCCGCAGCTCAAGGGTGATATGGCTTTTCAGAAACAGCGGGCCGGTGAGGTATGTCCCGGCCTCCACCAGCACCCGCCCGCCGGGCGGGCAGGACAGAATGGCGGCCTGCAGGGCGGGGGTATCGTCCGTCACCCCGTCGCCTTTCGCGCCGAAACGCCGGACATCCAGGGTATAGGTTTCCGCCTCTGTCCGGAAGGAAAGGCGCATCCGCTCCCCGTTAGGCCGCTCAAAGGTCAGGTGATAATCCGTTTCAGGCTGCAGGTCGAAAAGGGAAACGACGCTGCGCCGCTCCTCCCCCAGGGAAACTCTGTTCAGATACAGGGTTACCGGGTCGGGCATGAAATAATCGCCGGATTTGTCCAGCAGCACCGTGGCGCTGCGGGCGCCCGCAAACAGCAGCTTCATTCGCGCGCCCCCCTTTTTTCAAAATGGACCGGCGTGATCTGGCCGATATGGGGGGATGGGATGTTTTTCCCGAACTGATCCGCCGGCAGCAGGCCGAGGCTTACGCCCCGGGCGGCCAGGGCGGCCCAGGCGGGGTCGGCGCAGACCGCCTCCCGCCCGGGGGCGAAGAAGGCGGCGCGGAACATGTCCACCAGCGCCCGGTAATGCTCGTAAATCCGCTGGTCAATGGCCTCGATGGCCTCCAGCAGCAGACGGGCCCATTCCAGCCGGGGGGCGGACAGGAGATCCGGCTCCGGGTCGGGCTCGGCACGACGAAAAACCCGAACCAGACCGGCCAGATCGGGGTGAAGTTCATCTTTCAGCAGATCCTCCCCGCCGCGGGCAGAGAGAAAGGCGGCGACGGAGGATGGAAACCGGTTGACTTGCATCTAAGCCCTCCCGCGTGTTTTTTGCGCGGAGAAATCTCCGCGGATGCATTCCTGTGAACCAAAGGATGAAGAGAGTATAGCAAGATTTCCCGTAAAAAACAAGGACGGGGAAGGTTTTTTTGAGAGACGGCTGCGCCGATAGAAGCTGCATAATTCGGAACCCGGCAGGAAAAAAGAAAGCGGACGGCGAAAAAATAAGTTCCGGTTTTTTAGGGAGTCTGAAGAAAGCCGGATGGAAGCGGAAAAGAGATACGAAACAGCGGAGCGCCGCTTCCTCATGAGCAGGCTGCCGGCACAGGCAGCCTGCGCAATACAGAACAATTATAGATAGGAAGGGAACGGAAGCATGCCGGATATCGCGATGCACCATCAGTTTGGCCAGGAGGTCCGGGAAGCCCTGCCGGAGGAGGTCCGGGAAAAGCTGCGGGAGGATCCCTATACCTTCGCGCTTTACGGGCCGGATCCCTGGTTCATGTATAAGC
>CADBTC010000128.1 GCA_902797445.1 uncultured Eubacteriales bacterium
GCGTCAGTTTCCTTGACGATACGGCTGATCTCCACTTCATACTGGCGGATCGTGTCACGGCAGCGGCTGACTTCAGAGAGCAGCGCTTTGATTTCTTCCGCAGTCTGGGGCGGATTGGATTCATATTTCTTCTGCAGCGCCTGGAGCTGTTCGCGGGAACGGGCGATCGCCTGAGCAATGATGTCTTTACGATCCACCATGGCGCCGACGTCTTCCTCGATCTGCTTGTACTGCTTCTGGCGGTCCAGGATAAAGTCACGGGCTTTTTCGAGCTTCTGGCGGGTGGGGGAGCGCTTGATCGCCGCGGCGATGGCGTCCGCCTTCATGTCTTCTTCCTGATAGGCCCAGAGTGCTTCAAACTTTTCCATAAAGGAGCCTCCTTCTGACGGGATTACCGCCTGTTACGGTTGCCGTGGAATAGAATAGGCGGATGTACCCGACGCATAAATCCGTATCTTACATTCTACTTGATTGAGTTCTTTTTGTAAAGCCGCCGCCAGCGCGCGAACGCCGGGTTCTTCGGTGGCAAAATGGCCGCATTCAAAACCGATGACGCCGCTGTCCGCCAGAGCGAGTCCCCAGTGATGCTTTATTTCGCCGCTGATGAACGCATCACAGCCTGCTTCCACCGCGTCATGCCACATATCGCTGCCGCCGCCGCTGCTCAGGCCTGCTTTCCGGATCATCCGGTCTTCCGGGCCCATTACGCGGACGGTTGTGTGCAGGCGCCTGCTGAGCTCGTCTGCGAATTCCCGGGCGGTCAGAGGCTCCGGCAGCAGGCCGCTGCGGAAGAAGCCTTCACCGGTCACGTCAGTCAGGCCGCAGGCAGCAGCCAGCGTATCATTGATCCCGCCGGGTGCCTGGTCCAGATTGGTGTGGGCGGCGATCAGGCTGATATTTTCACGGGTGAGGCGGCGGATCAGCCTGCCTTCGTAATTCCCGTCGGTCAGCGCACGGAGCGGGTTGAACATCAGCGGATGATGGGTCACGATCAGCTGGGCACCGAGGGAAACGGCCTCATCGATAACGGGTTCCGTGACGTCCAGCGCGAAAAGAATCCCCGTCACTTCCCGGGAAGCCGATCCGACCAGGAAGCCGGAATTGTCCCCGTCAGCCTGGGTGGCGAAAGGCGCGAAACGGTCGATCAGTTCATACAGATCCTGTACGGTCATGGGGATTCAGTCCTTTCTCGATATAATCGTCATAAGCCCGGATGTCTTCCCGGACCTGCCCGATCAGGGCCCGGTCAGGGGATTCTGCGCTGAGCAGTCCTTTCAGACTGTTTTCCAGCACCTCCCGCCGTCGCTTCAGGTAAGGGATCAGCTGATCCGAAGCAGACTCAAACAGCGGACCGCCCAAACGGAGTTCCTTTTCTGTCGTGGCACGGGCACCGGGGCGGGCGCGCAGGACAAGGTAAAACCGCCCGGCACAGAAACAGGGCTCCTCCCGGTCCGTATGATAGCCGATCAGGCTGACGGCTTCCCGGATCAGCGGAAGATCCGTATGGGCGGAGAGGATCAGTGAAGCGCCCTGCAGCTTTTCTTTTCCCGAAAGCAGGATCTCCCTTACGGTCCGGCCGCCCATACCGGTGACCGAAATCATTCCGCATTTCTCCGTAAGCGGCGAGAGACCGTCTCCCCGGCGGAGACTGACCCGGTCCGTCAGGCGGAGACGGATCATCTCGTCTCTCGCATTTCGGAGAGCGCTTTCGCTCAGGTCTGTCAGGATTATATGCTGACAGCGGCCGCGCTGCAGGAGCGCGGCCGGTAAATGAGCGTGGTCTGTTCCGATGTCCGCTGCCAGTTCGCAGGGATCGTAAAGATCATAGGCGAGGGACAGGCGGGCATCCAGCATGATCGTACGTAACATGATCAGTCCAGATAATCGCGCAGTTTTTTGCTGCGGGAAGGATGACGGAGCTTCCGGAGGGCTTTTGCCTCGATCTGGCGGATCCGTTCACGGGTGACGTTGAATTCCTTGCCGACTTCCTCCAGCGTCCGCTGGTGTCCGTCGTCCAGGCCGAAACGCAGCCGGAGGACTTTTTCCTCCCGGGGCGTCAGCGTGTCCAGCACATCCATCAGCTGCTCCTTCATCAGGGCGAAGGAGGCGGCTTCTGCGGGGGCGGGAGCGTCTTCGTCGGGGATAAAGTCGCCCAGATGACTGTCTTCTTCCTCGCCGATAGGAGTTTCCAGGGAAACCGGTTCCTGGGCGATCTTGATAATCTCCCGGACCTTGGTCTCGGAGATGCCCATCTCTTTGGCAATTTCTTCGGGGGTGGGTTCACGGCCGTATTCCTGCAGCAGCTGGCGTGAGATCCGGATGAGCTTGTTGATGGTTTCGACCATATGCACGGGGATGCGGATTGTACGGGCCTGGTCTGCGATCGCGCGGGTGATGGCCTGGCGGATCCACCAGGTGGCATAGGTCGAGAATTTGAAGCCCTTTCGATAGTCGAACTTCTCGACGGCCTTGATCAGCCCCAGATTGCCTTCCTGAATCAGATCCAGGAAGAGCATCCCCCGGCCCACATACCGCTTCGCGATGGAAACCACCAGCCGCAGATTCGCCTCGGCCAGCTTCTGCTTCGCGTCCTCATCGCCGTTTTCCAGACGCTTGGCCAGCTCGATTTCCTCATCCGCCGTCAGCAGGGGAACCTTGCCGATCTCCTTCAGATACATGCGGACCGGGTCATCAATGGCGATCCCTTCCGGCACGGAAAGATCCAGCTGTTCCTCGATGCTGACTTCCTTCTGATCCTCCGATCCCGCGGCGGCGGCCGCGGCGGCGCTGTCGGCGGCGGCCTCCTCCGGATCCGGGAGATCAGCCTCGTCATTGACGACGGAAATCCCGTAGGCATCCAGCGTTTCCAGGATCTTATCCAGCTGATCCGGCTCCATCTCCTGCTCGGTCAGGCGGTCCATAATCTCCTTGGATGTCAGAACGCCTTTGCTCTTCCCGTATTCGTAGAGCTCGTCCAGCTTACTCTTGTTGTTTTCCGGCTTTTCCTGTGTCAAGAAAAATCTCTCCCTTTCCTCATCGGGTCAGGTCCTGATAGTTTATGCCTGCTTTTCCTTGTCCAGCTTCTGGTACAGATTCGTCAGCTCCATCATGTAACCCATTCGCTCAGCCACATCCGTACAATTCTGCGCCCGGGTCTCAATTTCCTTTATTTTTTCCTGCAGCCTTCCGGAGCGGATGCTGGCCAGGCAGTCCTGGGCCATGGAGATCATGCTGTCCGTCCCCTCGGCGACGGGGGCCATGAGCAGCCGCGTCAGCCGGGAACGGGATTCCGCGTCGGGCGCGCGGTCGATCAGAGAAGCGGGTGTCGCCCCCTTCTTCAGATCCTGAAAGATATATTTCAACTCCGACCCCTCAAAATCCTCTTCTTCCACAAGATCTTCGGGCAGGAGTCCCGTCGCCGCCAGGGAAAGCAGCTGCTCCTGGGCGACGGTTCGGGCCCGGACGGCCTCGTCCGGAACAGAAGATTTACCTTTCGATGGGGCGGCGCCGTCGGGCTCCGCCAGGGTCACGCTGACGGCGGACAGGGGATCGGCGGGCGCCCGGCTCGCGGCGCGCGGAGCGGGGGAGGCGCTTTTCTCCGCCAGCCCCTGGTTCCTGACCTCCTGGGCCAGCTGCTGGCGAAGCACCTGATCGGAAAAGCCCGTCCGAAGGGACAGGGATTTCAGGTAGCCCTCCCGCTCCACCGGATCCAGCGGGGCGATAATGGCAATGGCCTGGCGGGCAAAGCTGACCTTTCCCTCCTGGGAGGAAAGATCCAGGGTGTCCATCAGGCGGCGGATGCGGTAGGTTTCCGGCGTAACGGATTTCAGCTTCGCGAAGCCCTCCGCGCCGTCCCGCCGGATAAACTCATCCGGATCCAGCCCGTCCGGAAAATCCAGCACCCGGGCGGGAACGCCTTCCTCCTTCAGGATATCCAGCCCACGGAGGATCGCGTGCTGCCCGGCGGAATCCCCGTCATAGCTGAGCCAGACCTCCGGCGCGTATCGCTTCATCAGCCGGGCCTGTTCATTGGTCAGGGCGGTTCCCAGCGTCGCGCAGACGCCCTTGACGCCAAACTGGGTCAGGCTGATGACGTCCATATACCCTTCCGTCAGGATGACGCGATCCAGATGGCGCTCCTTCCGCAGCAGGTTGGCCGCGAAGACGCCCTTGCGCTTGTTGAAGACCGGCGTATCCGAGGTATTCAGATACTTCGGCTCTCCCTTGCCGAGAATGCGGCCCCCGAAGCCCAGCACGTTGCCGTAGGCATCGATGATGGGAAAGATGGCCCGGTTCCGGAACATGTCGAACATGCGCCGGGGCCTGGCCGGGGTATTTTCCGTGGCGGGCTCCTCGGGCTTGATGACCGTCAGCCCCGCCAGGGAAAGCTCCTCCGGGCTGAAACCTTTTCCGAGCAGCTCCTTTGTCAGCTTATCCCATTCCGCCGGCGCGGCGCCCAGGCCGAATTTACGGATCACCCCGTCGCTGAGCCCCCGCTTTCGAAGATAGGCCAGGGATTCCGCGCCGGTGGGGGTAAAGAGCGTCTGATGATAAAAGCGGGCAGCTTCCCTGTTGGCCGCCAGAAGGCGTTCCCGCTGGGTCCGCCGCCGCTGATAATCCTCGTCATGAATCATCTGGGGGAGGGGCATCCGCGCCCGCTCCGCCAGCATTTCCACCGCTTCCTGAAAGGACAGGTGTTCCATGTCCATGATAAAGGTGAAGACGTTGCCACCCGCCTTGCATCCGAAGCAATAGTAAAGCTGCTGCTCCCCGTCCACGGAAAAGGAGGCGGTCTTCTCCCCGTGGAAGGGACACAGGCCCCAGTATTTCTTTCCGTTCTTTTTCAGGCTGACATAGCCGGAAACCGTCTGAACCAAATCGCTTCGCGACCGAAGCTCATCCAGCCATCCGGGGGGATAATGGGAAGCCATCTGATTCACCTCGCTTTCAGCGGAAAAACAGTCAAAAGAAAAAAGATCAACGGAAGAAGCTCAACGGGGACTATCAAACGAAAGAAATTCACCCGCATAGAAACTCAAAGGAGGAAGATCCTCAGCAAAAAAGATCTTTGGAAGGAGCGCGTCGAAAAGAGACCATCGAATGGAGATCATCGGAAAAAGACCATACGCCGGAAGGAGCCGGGATCAGAAGATCCGGAAGGAGGAAGGAACGAAGAGCTCCTGGAATTTCCGGGTCGCGTAACGGTCCGTCATCCCGGAAAGGAAATCCGCGACACCGCGCTCCAGCCCATCCCGGTAGGTAATCATGATATACTCCTCCGGCATTTCACCGGGATGCTCGCAGAAGTAGCCGAAGAGGGCGCGAAGAATGTAATCGCACCGCTTTTCCTCCGGATCCCGCCAGCCGTCCCGATAAACCCGCTCAAACATGAATTCCCGAAGGCCGTTCATGGCGGATTCGACCCGGGGCGACATGGCCAGATGGGGCTTGTTTTCGCTTTCGGCGACGATGTCCCGGATCATGGTGTCGATCCGCTGACCATGGGTATCGCCCAGCACACGCAGGCAGTCCGCAGGGAGCTCGAAATCCTTCAGCACGCCCGCCCGCAGGGCGTCGTCCAGGTCGTGATTCAGATACGCGATGCGATCCGCCCTTCGGACGCATTCCCCCTCCAGGGTGGCGGGGAAGCCGGCGCCGGAATGATGCTCGATTCCGTCCCGAACCTCCCAGGTCAGGTTCAGCCCGTCGCCGCCGTTTTCGAGCACCTCCACCACCCGGCGGCTCTGCTCGTTATGCCGGAAGCCGCCGGAGAGAAGGTCGTCCAGCGTCCGCTCCCCAATATGGCCGAAGGGCGTGTGGCCCAGGTCGTGCCCCAGGGCGATGGCCTCCGTCAGATCTTCATTCAGGCGCAGCGCCCGGGCCAGGGTACGGGCCACCTGGGAAACCTCCAGCGTATGGGTCAGGCGGGTCCGGTAATGATCCCCCTCGGGGGAGAGAAAAACCTGGGTTTTGAACTTCAGCCGGCGGAAAGCTTTGCAGTGAATGACCCGATCCCGATCCCGCTGGTAGTCCGTACGGATTTCACAGGGCGGAATGGGACGCTCCCGGCCGCGGGTTTCGCTGGCGCGGGCGGCAAAGGGGGAGAGCAGAAGAAACTCATTTTGCTCCGTTCGCTGGCGAATTGTTATGCTCACAGGCGTTCCCCCTCTCATGGTTTCAGACTTTCCAATTCCTTTAGCCCGCAGACCGGCCGATTGCGTTAGCCACATCCAATTCCTTCAGGTTCGATGGCAGGGAGCCTGGGTTTTTGCCTCATGCCAACAATGGAGGGCATCTCCGATAAGGACGACGGTTGTGAGCACTTTCACTCGGAAAGAACCGGGAATGCTCGTTGGGTTATATACCACAAAAAGCAAAAAAATCCTGCTTCCTCCTGGAACGAATCCGGAAGGGAAAGCACCTTGAGGCTCTTCATTTCAACGATGGATTTGACTGCCATTTATGACAAAGAAGTAACAAACAGACGCGGAAACGAGGGAAAAGACGGGCTTACAAAGATAAGAACCAAAGTCTGGTTAAAACTTTTTATGAAAAATATTTCAAAATTATAAACATTTCCGGAAGACCAAAACAACGAATGAATAATGAAAACATTGGATTCTCAAAAGAATAACAATTCTGCTTTGTTCGCAAAAGGATGATAGAAAGAGAAGACTATGGTTTGATATCTCAAATTATCGAATTATATTACGTCATACTTAACGATAAAGACGTAAAATGGCAACAAAACCTGTTCAAAAACGCAAAAGACAGGCGAGACGAATCGAATAAGAGACCTTACGGTGGGAACGTTTCCGCCGCTGCCCGCCTGGGGTGCGGAGAATACGGGAAACGGCGCATAAACACTTGAAAATGCTTGACTTTTGGCTCCCCTGATGGTATACTTGCTTCATTAGATGGATGCCCCTTACCAGGGGCCGCGGGTCCCGGGATGCTTCCGGGGCCGTTGCGGCGCATCTTTCACATATATTTGCTGGTTGTTGTCCCATCGATCACGCAACGTGTTGAGTGTCGAGCATCGAGAGAGGGAGAGAAGCGATCATGTTTAAGGCGAAGAGACTGTTGGCGATCCTGTGCGCTGTTTCCATGTTCTTTGGAAACGTGCTGGACGTTAGGACCCTGGCTTTGGCCGAGGATGAACCGCCCGTCGAAGCGGTAGTGACCGAAGAGGCGACGCCGACTCCGACGGAGGCCCCGACGGCTACGCCGGCTCCGACGGAAGCTCCGACGGCTACGCCGACTCCGACAGAAGCCCCGACTGCAACTCCGGCTCCGACGGAAGCTCCGACCGCGACACCGGCTCCTACCGAGGCACCCACAGCGACGCCCGCTCCGACGGAAGCGCCTACTGCCACGCCTGCGCCTACAGAGGAGCAGACAGCGACGCCTGCTCCGTCGGAAAAGCCTTCGGATTCTCCCGCTCCCGCAGAGGCGCCGAAGAATGACGATTCGTCCAAGGACGAGCCGTCTGCTTCGCCGTCCGCGGAAACGAGTGATGGCCTGGAGACGGAGACTCCCTCTCCGGTACACACGGACGGTGAGATTTCGAGCACGCCTTCCGGGGAGGAGACGCCTTCCGCTTCTCCCGATGCCGAGCAGACGCCGGCTGCTTCCGATGAAGAAACGGCCGCTCCCCGGATCGTGGATCTGAAGGGTAACGACTATACCGCCAACCTTGGCGACAATGA
>CADBTC010000129.1 GCA_902797445.1 uncultured Eubacteriales bacterium
CGGCGCGGAAACCAGGCGCTTTGCTCCCGCTCCGAAGGGTATCCGGGTTCCTGATCCGCCGCGCGGCTGGCACAAAAAACAAATAAGGAGACAAAAAAACAAATAAAAAGCAGAAAAACAGGGGCTGGCAAGCACGGAAACTTTGCGCTCGGCCGGATTTTATGATAGTATACAGGAACCGGCTCCGCAGAAGATGAATCAGCGGACCGAAAAACGAAAGGAGAACACAAGATGAAGAAACTGCTTGGTTTGCTGTTGGCTGTTACGATGCTTTTCGGCATGGTATCCATGGCCGGCGCTGAAGCGAAGGACACCCTGGTTGTGGCTGCACCCGACGAGAGCGCGAACCTGTCCACCACGGGCCATGACGCGCTGCAGACGGCGTATCTGAACGTGCTGAGCTACAACGGCCTGATGAAGCTGGATTACAACATGAACCCCGTCCCGGATCTGGCCGAGAGCTACGAGGTTTCCGAAGACGGCTGCACCTGGACCTTCAAACTCCGGGAAGGCGTCAAGTTCCATGACGGCACCGAGTGCACCGCCGAGGACGTGGTCGCTTCCATGATCGCCGCCCAGAGCGAGCCCAACGTGGCCAACTTCACCAAGGACTACACCAAGGTCGAAGCCACCGACAAGTACGTGGTGACCATCACCACCGACGGCTTCAACTCCAACCTGCTGTACTCCCTGGCCAACCACGCCAACTTCGTGCTGCCCAAGGCCCTGCTGGAGTCCGGACATGACTTCAACTCCGAGCCCGTCGGCACCGGCGCGTACAAGTTCGTGAAGTGGAACCACGGCGACAGCATTGAGTTCGTGGCCAACGAAGATTACTACGGCGGCGCGCCCGCTTTCAAGCACCTGATCTGGCGGTTCATCCCCGAAGGCACCACCCGTTCCCTGGAGCTGGAAGGCGGCGGCGTGGACTTCGTCATCGACGTGGACGCGGCCAACATGGCGGGTATCGAAGCTAACCCCGATCTGAAGATGATCGTTGTTGACTCCATCTCCCTGCAGTTCCTGAAT
Source organism: uncultured Eubacteriales bacterium (assembly GCA_902797445.1). GTDB lineage: Bacteria > Bacillota > Clostridia > Christensenellales > Aristaeellaceae > Aristaeella. The sequence goes on from CADBTC010000129.1 coordinate 1,030, forward strand.
CTGAACGACACCAAGGGCGCCCTGCAGGACATCAACGTCCGCAAGGCCATCAACTGCGCCATCAACAAGCAGGCGGTTGTGCAGATTGCCGAGAACGGCCATGCCATGGTCGCCTATGCGCAGGCCCCCATCGGGTTCTCCGGCGCGACCACCGAAGGCTGCGACACCGAATATAACGTGGACAAGGCCAAGGAATACCTGGCGGCCTGGGGCGGCGATCCCGCGACCATCGAGCTGTCCATCATCTGCTCCAACGACGCCAAGGTCCGTGCGGCGCAGGTCATCCAGAGCAACCTGGCTGACATCGGCATCAACGCCCAGATCGAGCGGATGGATCTGGCCACCTATCTGGATGTGACCGCCGCCGGCGACCACACCGCTTTCATCGGCGGCTATACCGCCAGCTCCATGATCCAGTATCTGATGCTGAACTTCCATTCCAGCGCTATCGGCGCGGCCAACAAGAGCCGGCTGAACATGCCCGAAGTGGATGCCCTGATCGAGAAGGCGGCCGCGGCCCGGACCACGGAAGAAATGACCGAGATCCTGACCCAGGTCAACACCCTGATCAACGAGCAGGCGCCTCAGGTCTCCCTGTATCAGAACCAGAAGCTGTATGCCAGCAAGGCGGGCGTGGAGAACGTGAACGTGCTGCCCAACGGCTACTTCTATGTGAGCGAGTGGACCTGGGCGGAATAATCCTCCTGGGATGACCCTCCCGCGGGAGGGACGAAAACGGTTATTCATTGCTGCCGAAAGGCCGGAAGGCCTTTCGGCAGCATCCTTCTATGGTGCATCACCCGCAAGAAATGGGGAGTGAACACATGCTGAAATACATCGGAAAACGACTGCTGGCCATGATCCCGGTCATCCTCGGCGTGACGCTGATCGTGTACCTGATCATGAGCCTGGCTCCCGGGGATCCCGCCCGGACGATCCTGGGCGAGCAGGCGACGGAGGAACAGGTCCAGCAGCTGCGGACGGAAATGGGGCTGGATCAGCCCGTCATCGTGCAATACTTCCGGTATATCTGGAATCTGCTGCACGGGGATCTGGGAAGGAGCTATCAGAGCCGGATTGACGTCTCCACGGAGATCTTCAGCCGCTTCCCGAATACGATTAAGCTGGCCCTGACCGCCAGCCTGTTTTCGGTGATTCTGGCCCTGCCCCTGGGGATTATCGCCGCCGTGCGCCAGAATACTTTCTTCGACAGCTTTTCCATGTTCGTGGCCATTATCGGGATTTCCTGTCCCACGTTCTGGTTTGGATTAATCCTGATCCTTGTGTTCGCGGTCAACCTGAAGTGGTTCCCCGTCAGCGGGCAGGTGGACAACTTCAAGGGCATGGTGCTGCCCGCTCTGACGCTGGCCTTTAACAGCATGGCCTCCATGGCCCGGGTGACCCGCAGCTCCATGCTGGAGGTGATCCGGCAGGATTATATCCGGACGGCCCGGGCAAAGGGCGTATCCAACCGGAACGTGATCCTGCGCCACGCGGTGCCCAACGCCATGATTCCCACGGTGACGGTCATCGGCCTGCGCATCGGCGGCCTGCTGGCGGGCGCGGTGATCTGCGAAACAGTGTTCTCCTGGCCGGGAATCGGGCGGCTGATGGTGCAGTCCATCCAGAGCCGGAATACCCCGGTGGTGCTGGGATGCATCATCATCTTCTCCATCTGCTTCTCTCTGGTGAACCTGATCGTGGATATCCTGTACGCATTCATCGATCCGCGGATCAAGAGCCAGTATCAGTAAGGAGGGGCACGCATGGAAAAGACGGAATTCAAACAGCGGAGCATGCTGGCGGAGACCTGGAAGCGCCTGAAGAAGAACAAGGGCGCCATGATCGGTCTGGCCATCGTGCTGATTCTGTTCCTGCTGGCCATTTTCGCGGGCGTCATTTATGATTACCAGGAGGATGTCATCAAGCAGGACTATAACGAGCTGCTGCAGGGGCCCAGCGCGGAGCACTGGTTCGGCACGGACGAGCTGGGCCGGGATCTGCTGGCCCGGATCATCTACGGCTCCCGGGCGTCCCTGTTCATCAGCTTTGCCGCCGTGGCGCTGGCCGCGGTCATCGGCTGCTTCTTCGGAGCCATCTCCGGATATTTCGGCGGGAAGGTGGACAGCGTCATCATGCGCCTGACGGACATCCTGCTGGCCATTCCGGAAACGCTGTTCGCCATCACGCTGGTGGCGGCCTTGGGGACCAGCACCTTCACGCTGATCATTGCCCTGGCCATCTCCAATATCCCGATTTACTGCCGGCTGCTGCGGGGCTCCGTCATGACCCAGCGGGGCAGCGAGCACGTGGAGGCGGCCCGGGCCATCGGCGCGCGGACGTCCACGATCATTGTGCAGCACATCCTGCCCAACTGCCTGGCGCCGGTGCTGGTTCAGTTTACCCTGAGCATTGCCACCACCATCCTGACCATTTCCGGCCTCAGCTTCCTGGGCCTGGGCGTATCCCCGCCCACGCCGGAATGGGGTTCGCTGCTGTCCAGCTCCCGCTCCTACATGCGCGAGCATACCTATCTGACGATTTTCCCGGGTCTGGCCATCATGGTTACCATCCTCTCCCTGAACCTGCTGGGAGACGGGCTGCGTGACGCGCTGGATCCCCGGCTGCGCTGAGGAGGGCTGAACATTGTCTGAACAGAAGATGAAAGCAACGGCGCCCGAATACGCGCTGGAAATCGAAAACCTGGAAGTGGAATACCATGTGGACAAGGAAGTGGTCCACGCCCTGAACGGCATCAGCCTGAAGGTGAAACAGGGAGAGACCATCGGCCTGGTCGGGGAGACCGGCGCGGGCAAAACCACGACGGGCCTGTCCATCCTGCGGCTGATTCCCTCGCCCCCCGGGGTCGTGAAGGGAACCATCCGGGTGCAGGGGGAGGACATTGGAAGCCTGTCCGAAAAGCAGATGGAAGCCATCCGCGGCAAGCTGGTGTCCATGATCTTCCAGGATCCCATGACCAGCCTGAACCCCACCAAGACCGTCGAGGATCAGATCGCCGAGGTCATCCGGCTGCACGAAAAGATCGGCAAGAAGGAAGCGAACCGGAAGGCCGGCGACATGCTGGAGATGGTGGGCATCCCCCGGGACCGGGGCGGCGAGTTTCCCCATCAGTTTTCCGGCGGCATGAAGCAGCGGGTGGTCATCGCCATGGCGCTGGCCTGCTCTCCGGAAATCCTGATTGCCGACGAGCCCACCACGGCCCTGGACGTGACCATTCAGGCCCAGGTGCTGGATATGATCCGGGATCTGAAAAAGCAGTACAATATGTCCATGATCATGATTACCCATGACCTGGGCATCGTGGCGGAAATCTGCGATACCGTCGCCATCGTATACGCCGGATCCATCGTGGAGTACGGCACCCTGGAGGATATCTTCAACCGTACGGCCCATCCCTATACCGTGGGGCTTTTCGGATCCCTGCCGAACATGGACGACCGGACCCAGCGGCTCAAGCCCATCCAGGGCCTGATGCCGGATCCCACGAACCTGCCGGCGGGCTGCCCCTTCAGCCCCCGCTGTCCGCGGGCGACGGAGGAATGCCGGAAGGCCAAGCCGGTCCTGAAAAACATCGGCGGGGAACATCTGGTGGCCTGCCACCTTGTGAAGGAGGGTTGACCGATGGCGGAAGCGCTGCTGGAAGTCAAAAATGTAAAGAAATACTTTAAGACCCCCAAGGGCATGCTGCACGCCGTGGACGATGTCAGCTTTACCATCAACAAAGGCGAGACCCTGGGCGTGGTGGGGGAGTCCGGATGCGGAAAGTCCACCACCGGCCGGGTGGTGCTGCGGCTGCTGGAGCCCACCGAGGGCCAGATCCTCATGGAGGGACAGGACATCGCCCGGCTCAATGACAGCCAGATGCGGTCCAAGCGCAAGGAAATGCAGATGATTTTCCAGGATCCGCTGGCCTCTCTGGATCCCCGGAAAACCGTGGGCCAGATTATCGAGGAGCCCCTGAAGATTCATAATATCATTTCCTCCCGCCATGAACGGCAGAAGCGGGTGCTGGAGCTGATGGAGACCGTGGGCCTGGCCCAGCGGTATTATTCCACCTATCCCCATGAGCTGGACGGCGGCCGCCGGCAGCGCATCGGCATCGCCCGGGCCCTGAGCATGAATCCCAAGTTCATCGTATGCGATGAGCCGGTTTCCGCCCTGGACGTATCCATCCAGGCCCAGATCCTGAATCTGCTGGAGGATTTGCAGCATGATATGGGTCTGACCTATATGTTCATCACCCACGACCTGAGCGTGGTGCACCATTTTTCCAACAACATCGCGGTCATGTATCTGGGGAAGATCATCGAGCTGGCCCCCTCGGACGAGCTCTTTGCCCATCCGACCCACCCCTACACCCAGGCGCTGCTCAGCGCCATTCCGGTGCCCAAGCTGGAGAACCGGCGGGAACGGATCATCCTCAAGGGGGAAATTACCTCCCCCATCAACCTGCCCAAAGCCTGCCGCTTCGCCAGCCGGTGCCTCTATGCCAAACCGGAATGCTTTGGACAGGAGCCGGAGCTGAAGGAAGTCGCTCCCGGGCATCAGGTGGCCTGCTTCCTGAAGGACAAGCCGGACTAAAACAGAAACAGAAAGGGCCGTCCCCGCGCGGGGACGGCTCTTTCTGTTCTTCGCGGGCTTTACCGGATGATTTTTTCCAGATCCGCGGCGATGGCGGCCTCCAGGCTGCGGGCTTCCGCCTCATCCTTCGCCGTCACGGAGAGATAGGCCTTCAGCTTCGGCTCCGTGCCGGAGGGGCGGATGACGACGCTCCCGCTTTCCGTATAGAACTTCAGCACATCGGATTTGGGCAGCCCGTACAGCCCGGCGCTGTAGTCCTCCGTGCGGATGACCTTCTGTCCGGCAAACGCGTCCACGCCCCCATGGAAGGCCTTCATGATTACGCTCATCTTTTCCATGCCGGCGGAGCCGGGAAATTCGTAGGAATGAAGGGTATTCAGACAGTAGCCGCAGGTTTGGTAAATCTCATTGAGCTTGTTCAGCAGGCTGATGCCCCGGGTGTGATAGAACGCGAACATCTCGCAGATCATCAGGGCGGCGTTGACGCCGTCCTTATCCCGGACATAGGATCCCGTCAGGTACCCGTAAGACTCCTCAAATCCGCAGATGTAATCCCCCTTGTCGGAAAGCCGGCCGATCTGCTCCCCGATGAACTTGAAGCCGGTCAGGACGTTCACCGTGCGCACGCCGTAGCGGGCCGCGATCTTTTCGGCCAGATCCGTGGTGACGATGGTTTTGATAAAGACCGGATTGGCCGGCATCTTTCCGTGCCGGACGCGCTGGGCGCAGATATAATCCAGCATCAGCAGGCCCACTTCGTTCCCGGACAGCAGGCGGTAATCCGCCCCATCCCGCACGGCGATGCCGCACCGGTCGCAGTCGGGATCCGTGGCCAGCAGCAGATCCGCTCCGGTTTTCCGGCAGGTTGCCAGCCCCAGCTCCATGGCCTCCCGGATCTCGGGGTTGGGATACGGGCAGGTTGGGAAATGCCCGTCGGGATTCCGCTGCTCCTCCACGACGGTGACCCGGCTGAAGCCGGATTCCGCCAGCACCCGGGTGACCGGGACCAGGCCCGTCCCGTTCAGGGGCGTATAGACGATGGCCGTATCCCGATTGATATCATCCCCGAAAAGCACGCTCTGCCCCTTGACCTCTTCGATGAAATCGGTCAGAACGGAGTCCGGAATGTACTGCACCCTGCCCTGCGAAACCGCGGCGTCGAAATCCATCGCCTTTACATCGGCGAACAGATCCAGCCGGTCGATTTCGGCCAGAATCGCCCGGGCCGCTTCCGTGGTGATCTGGCAGCCGTCCGGGCCGTACACTTTATATCCGTTATACTGACTCGGATTATGGCTGGCCGTGATCATGACGCCGGCGGAGGCGCCCAGGCGGCGGACCGCGTAGCTCACGGTGGGAACGGGAAGCAGCGCCAGCCAGATATGGACGGCAATCCCGCTCGCGGCAAATACGCCGGCGGCAGTCCGGGCAAACACATCGCTCTTGATCCGGCTGTCGTATCCGATGACCACAGACGGCTTCTCATGGGCGGAGAGCAGATAGTTGGACAGCCCCTGGCTGGCCCTGGCGACCACGTGGATATTCATGCGGTTGGTTCCCGCGCCGATGGTCCCCCGCAGACCGCCCGTGCCGAAGGCGAGGTCGCGGTAGAAGGCGTCTTCCATCGCGTGCGCGTCCATCTTTTTCAGTTCATCAAGCAGCTCCGGATCCCGGACCTTATCCAGCCACCTGTCGTATTCTTTCCTGTAGTCCATTCTTTTCTCTCCCGCCGGCCTGTGCAATCGCTGTTTTAAAGAGGCCGTCTCTATTTTACACGGATCATGGGAAAAGGAAACCCCCTTTCCGGGATTCTTTCCTCCGATTTGCAGGGTGGGAGGGACCTCTCTTTTGCGCGGCCGTATTGCGGCAGGAAGCGGATTCTGATAAAATAGGGCGGAAAACAAGGGAAGCAGCCGGAGAAAAGGCTCCGGGCAAAGGAGGAAAATCGATATGCCCTGCACAACGGTCCTGGTAGGAAGGAAGGCCAGCAACGACGGGTCCACCATGGTGGCCCGGACGGACGACGGCCATTTTGACGTCAAAAAGATCATCGTGGTCAATCCCAAGGATCAGCCGAAAACATATAAGAGCGTCCTTTCCCATGTGGAAATCCCCCTGCCGGAAAATCCCATGCGGTATACAACCTGCCCCAACGTGGATCCGGAAAAGGGCCTCTGGCCGGCTACGGGAATCAACGCGGCCAACGTGGGCATGACAGCTACGGAGACCATTACCTCCAATCCCCGGGTGCTCGCGGCGGATCCCCTGGTGAAGTACGAAAAGGCCAGATCCCGCCGGGAAAAGGATACGATCGGCGGCATCGGCGAGGAGGATATGGTGACGCTGGTGCTGCCCTATGTGCATACCGCGCGGGAGGGCGTCCTGCGGCTGGCGGAGCTGCTGGAAACCTACGGCACCTGGGAGATGAACGGCATCTGCTTTAACGACGAAAAGGAATGCTGGTGGATGGAAACCATCGGCGGGCACCACTGGATGGCCCGGCGGGTGCCGGACGATCACGTGGTGATTGCCCCCAACCAGTGGGGGATGGATGCCTTCGACCTGGAGGACGCCTTCGGCAAGCAGGAAGCCCACCTGTGCTCAAAGGATCTGCGGGAATTTATCGAAAAGAACCATCTGGACCTGAATCAGGGCGGGGTGTTCAATCCCCGGAATGTCTTCGGGTCCCGCCGGGACATGGATCATGTATACAATACGCCCCGGGCCTGGTTCATGGGCCGGTATCTGGCGCCGAAGTCTCATTCCTGGGACGGACCGGAGGCGGAGTTTACCCCCGAAAGCGACGACATTCCCTGGAGCCTGGTGCCGGACCGGAAGGTGGCGGTGGAGGACGTGGAATACCTACTCAGCGGGCATTATCAGGGAACCCCCTACAACCCCTATACCAACCAGAATACCGGCAAGCGGGGGATGTACCGGTCCATCGGCATCAACCGGACCGGCGTGACCTCTATCTGCCAGATCCGGCCGGACAAAAAGCAGAAGGGACTGGAATGGATCTGCTTCGGTTCCACCACCTTCAGCACCTTTGTTCCCCTCTATCCCAACGTGGAAAAGATGCCGGCGTACATGAGCCAGGTGGCGCTGGAACCGTCCACCGAGAATTTCTACTGGAGCTCCCGGCTGATCGGGGCCCTGGCGGACCCCAACTACAATACCTCTATCCAGGAAATCTATCGGTATCAGGAAGCCGTGACCACCCTGGGACGGCAGATCGTCATGGAATATGACGCGAAGGATACGGACGATCCCGCCGTGCTGGCGGAGGCCAACGCAAAAATCTGCGCCATGGCGAAGGAAAAAACCGCCGAAACCCTGGGGAAGATCCTGCTGGATGCCAGCCAGCATATGCGCAACGGCTTCAACCTGGCGGACAATTAAAGGATACGAAAATGCTGACACTGGAAAGAGCAAGAGAGCTGAACGATACCATGGTGCAGGAGCATCATCTGATTCTGCATGCGCTGAATGTCTGCTACGCTATGGGCGCCATGGCGGAGCATTTCGGGGAGGATCCGGAACACTGGCGGGCGATCGGCATGCTGCACGATTATGACTATGAAAAATATCCGGAAGAGCACCTTCAGCATACGGCGGAGCCG
>CADBTC010000130.1 GCA_902797445.1 uncultured Eubacteriales bacterium
CCCAGCTTTTCCAGCTGCCTCGGGAAGATCTCCTTTACCTTGCCCCAGTTGGAGGCATCATAGCCCGGGAATTTGGTGGCTACATAGAAGCTGTCCCTGGGATAGCGGGCCAGGGCTTTGCCCATCACCAGCTCGGAGTTCTCCCCGTGATAGCCCCAGGCGGTATCATAGTAGTTGACGCCGTTTCGCATGGCCGTTTCCACCATGCGCAGCGCGGCGGCTTCGTCGATCCGGCTGTCGTCTCCGTCCAGCACCGGCAGGCGCATCGCGCCAAACCCAAGCGCGGAAAGCTTCATTCCCTGAAAGTCCCTGTAGATCATGATCCAGTCCTCCTCGTCATTTCATCCGTTTTTCCTGCATGTGGATCAGATAGTCCATGCGGTCCACCTTCTTCTGGCTTTCGTGCATCTCCTCCACAAGGGCGCACCGCTGCTTTTTCATCTGGTGGAGCATTTCCGCATAATCCCCCGCGCTGCACAGAGAACAGATCCGGGCGGCCGCTTCCTCTGAGCAGCCCGAATCCTTCAGTCCCTGCATCAGCCGTGCTGTGTCCGGCATGTTTAGAAGCAGTCTCCTTTACAGGACCTTTTGAACAATATCATTATAACGCCTTGCAAAGGATTCTGCCAATGGTTATAATTTATATCGTGGTATTCATTCTGCGCATATCATGATCTGTCGGCGGAGGACATACGCATGGAGATCAGGACACTGAGATACTTTCTGACGGTAGCCCGGGAGGAGATCAGCATAACGGGACAGGGGACGCGGGAACCTGCCGAAGTCCCTGTACGAATCGTGACACTCCCCGCCGCAAAAGGAACATGGGGCGGAGAAAGGAAAAAACCCCGCCGTGCGTACACTGGCGGGGTTTGAAAGCCGGAGCAACCGGGAACATCACAGGTTCACCCTGTCTTACTGGGCGGAAGAGTACTCGCGCCGCATGAGGACCGGCTGATTGTTGTGGTCATAAACCACATCCACATTCTTGCAGTTGAAGCCTACCGCATCCGGATTCTGCAGCAGCTCTTTCAGTTTGTCGCCGCGGTAAATGGCGTACTCCTCAAGAAGCTCGCCTGTGAGGGGATCAATCGCATCAAGAATCGGATAGTACTCCAGAATTTCCACATCCATTGAGCCGAGCTTAATCCACGGCACATAGTCGCTCTCCATGACATGCTCGAATTCATTGCGGCCGGCATCACAGAAGAGCATCTCTTTCTCAGTGCCCCTGTTGAAGATGATATCCGGGCCGTCTGCGTCGATGGATTCGATGACAACTTCTTCGCCGTCTGTCACGATCCTGTCGCCGACTTTGACGGCTTTGATGGCGTCGGCGTCGAAGCGTTCGTTTTCATAAAGGGTCAGGGTCATGAAATTCCCTTCCTTATAGTCGATATCCGTCTTCACCATCCGGCCTTCCAAATGATTGATATCGATGGTTACGGCTTTTGCCTGGATTGTTTCCGCTGAAGCGGTGCAGATCAGGGCAAGCAATACGGTAAGCGTAATCACGGCGCAAATCAGTTTCTTCATTGAAGTTTCCTCCTTATTTTTCGGTCATGAGCAATGCCATTGCTCGTCTGTTGATACGCAGCATAAACCGGAGACGGCTGCATTCATTTTAAATTTTTAAATTTCGGAATGAAGTGATTATTTACAGTGCGCACCGACAGCTGCTGACCGCCCCGGCTGATTCTCATCATAGGGATATCCTGAAACAGCCGCCGCTTGCGTTTTTCCGCATACAGAATTATAATGATGAATACAAATCCTGCAGAAAAAACAATGCTGAATGAAAGGCGGGAACCAAATGGCGGAGCGGACAAAGACATGGCTGATCACCGGATGCAGCGAGGGCGGCATCGGTGCGGGCATTGCGAGGGCGGTGCTGAAGCGGGACTACAACGCCGTGGTGACGGCGCGGAACACGGAAAAGACGGCCGGAATCGTGAAGGATTACCCGGAGACCGCCCTGGCCCTGGCGCTGGACGTCACGGACAAGGCAAGCATTGCCGCCGCGGTGAGGGCAGCGCAGGAACGCTTTGGACAGATCGACGTGCTGGTGAACAACGCCGGCTACTGCTATCGTTCTTCCGTGGAAGAAGCCGAGCGTGAAGGCGTGAACAGGATGTTCGAGACCAACTTTTTTGGACCGGTGGCGCTGATTCAGGCCGTTCTTCCCGGCATGCGGGAACGCCGCAGCGGTGCCATTGTGAACGTTTCTTCCATTGGGGCGGTGCGCACCGGCGCAGCTTCCGGCTACTATGCCGCCACCAAGGCGGCCCTGGAGCTGATGAGCGAGGGCCTGGCCGCGGAACTGAAGCCCCTGGGCATCCGGACGATGATCGTGGAGCCCGGCGCCTTCCGCACGCACTTCTACGATTCCTCCCTGAAGGGCGCCGACATGACCATCAGCGACTATGCAGACACGGCCTGGAAGCGTTCCCCGCAGAACGCGGTCAACCAGGGCAACCAGCCCGGCGATCCCGCGAAGGCCGGCGACGTGCTGATCGACGCGCTGGAAAGCGAAAACCCGCCGCTCCGGCTGCTGCTGGGGAGCGACGCGGTGAAGATCGTACGCACAGCGCTGGAGGGCAGACTGCAGGAGCTTGATCGCTGGGCAGACGTTTCTGCCCGGACAGATTTCTAATGACCAGATATGGCTGGCAGCTCCGGACGGAAGGAGACTGGCCGAAGCGTATTGAACGGGGCGAGTAACAGGAGGAGACACGGATGATTCAGAATCCCTTTTTTCCGGAAATCCACGGCAACTTTGGCTTCGGCTGCATGCGCCTGCCCATGAAGGACGGCATGGTGAATTATGACGAATTCTGCCGCATGGCGGATGCTTTCATCGCCTCGGGCCTCAACTACTTCGACACGGCCCACGGCTATATTGGCGGACAGTCCGAAACCGCCATCCGGGACTGCGTGGCGAAGCGCCACGACCGAAGCGAATTCCTGCTGACGGACAAGCTGACCGACCCTTTCTTCAAAAAGGAGGAGGACGTTCGCCCCTTCTTCGAGAGCCAGCTGGAGGCCTGCGGCGTCGAATACTTTGATTTCTATCTCATGCATGCCCAGGACAAGAACAACTATCCGAAATACAAGCGCTGCCGGGCTTATGAAACGGCGCTGCAGCTGAAGGCGGAAGGGAAGATCCGCCACTTCGGCATTTCCTTCCACGACAAGGCGGATGTGCTGGACATGATCCTCTCCGAGCATCCGGAGATCGAGATCGTCCAGATCCAGTTCAACTACGTGGATTACGAGGATGCTTCCGTGGAGAGCCGCAAGGTATACGAGGTCTGCGAGAAGCACGGCAAGCCCGTCGTCGTCATGGAGCCGGTGAAGGGCGGCAGCCTGGTGAATCTGCCTGCGGAGGCGGACAAAATCCTGCGCGGCCTGAATGGGGGAAGCAACGCCAGCTATGCGCTGCGTTTTGCCGCCTCCTTCCCGAACATGGCCATGGTGCTTTCCGGTATGAGCAATATGGCGCAGATGGAGGACAACCTCTCCGCCATGGCGGACTTTCATCCGCTGACAGAGACCGAAAGGCAGGCGATCGGGAAGGTCTGCGATATTTTCCACAGCCTGAACCTGATTCCCTGCACCGGGTGCCGCTACTGCATCGAGGAGAGCCAGTGCCCCAGGGGCATTCTCATCCCGGATGTCTTCAGCGCCATGAACGCCCACGAAGCATTCCACGACTGGAACAGCGGCATGTATTACGGCATCGTTACGCGTGACGGCCACAGCAAGGCCAGCGAATGCATCCGCTGCGGCAAATGCGAGCGGGTCTGCCCGCAGCATCTTCCGATCCGGGAGATGCTGAAGAGCGTTGCCGCGACCTTTGAGAAGTAAGCTGCTGAATGAATCGCCCGGACCTGCGATGACTGCGGTCCGGGCGATTTTACGGTCCGATCCTGCTGAAGAACCAGCCGTTTCTCACTTGCCTGCTTAGCGATTTCATGCTTCGGATAGAGCCTGCCTAAAGCATGCACGTCTGTGGTTTTGCCGCCTTTCTACAGACTGGTCAGCAGAAGCAGTGCGGCCGCGATCACGGTTGGAACCGTGACAG
>CADBTC010000131.1 GCA_902797445.1 uncultured Eubacteriales bacterium
GATTGATGAACATTTGTAATCCAGTCACCGGTCGATCCGCATCTTGAAAGCGAAGGGATGATTGCCATGGTCTATGAAGATATGCTCATGGTCAAGGCAGCGTGGTACTATTACTTCGAAGGAAAAACCCAGCAGCAGATCGCCGATCTGATGGGGATTCACCGGATGCGCGTCGTCAAGCTGCTGGATGCTGCCCGGCAGAACGGCGTCGTCCGCTTTCAGCTCCGGAAGGATAACGAAAGCCGGATGTCCCTGGAGCAGGATCTGATTTCCCGTTTTCATCTGGAAGACGCGTTCATTGTGCCCGCGGAGGACGGCGGCGACACGTCGCTAGACAGTCTGGCCGAAGCAGCCAGTATGTACATCCGGGATCGGCTTGGCGATCATTCCTATTTAAATATCGGATACGGAAACACGCCGCACCGGATTCTGAACAATCTGGCCACCATGGCGGACACGCCGCTGAACTGTATTTCCCTCACCGGAGGCGTCAGCTACTATCTGCCGGACGTACGCAGCCATGTCTTCAATGCGCGGCTGCATCTGATTCCCTCGCCGCTGATCACCTCCAGTCCCGAAATGGCCCGGGCCATGCGGGAGGAAGCCAGCGTGCAGGAGATTACCCGCCTGATTTCCCTGGCCGAGATGTCCGTTGTCGGCATCGGCGCCATGGATCCGCAGGCCACCATCTTCCGCTCCGGCGTATTAACCCCCAGCGACCTGACGTATCTGGAGATGCACGGCGCCGCGGGGGATCTGCTCTGTCATTTCTTTGACGATGAGGGGCATCTGATCGAAACGCCGCTGGAAACCCGGCTTGTTTCCACCAGTCTGGAAACCCTGTGCCGCCTGAAGCGGGTCATCGGCGTCGCCGCAGGTGAAAAGAAGGTTCGGGCCATTCGGGCCGCCCTGCGGACCGGCAGCCTGAACGTTCTGATTACGGATATCGGCACCGCGGAAAAGGTGCTTACGCAAGAATAAGAGGAGGTATGTTCATATGGGGAAGAAATACCTGATGGCCATCGATGCCGGTACGGGCAGCGTCCGGGCCGTGCTGTTTGACACGGAAGGAAACCAGATCGGCGTATCGCAGCAGGAATGGTTTCACCGGGAGGACCCCCGCTGGCCCGGAAGCATGGATTTTGACTGGCGCCACAACTGGCAGCTGGCCAGCGGCTGCGTCCGGGATGTGCTGAAGGAGACCGGCATCGATCCCGGAGAGATCGCCGCCATCAGCACCACCTGCATGCGGGAAGGCATCGTGCTGTACGATGAAAACAAGAAGGAAATCTGGGCCTGCGCCAACGTGGACTCCCGTTCCGATGATGAGGTGGCGCAGCTGGTCCGGATGGATCCGGAGCTGGAGAGGGAGATTTATGCCAAATCCGGACAGACCTATGCGCTGGGGGCCATTCCCCGGGTGCTCTGGGTCAAAAACAAGATGCCGGAAGTCTATGACAGGGTTCGGTATCTCGGCATGTTTAACGACTGGCTGATCTACCGGCTCACCGGCGTGCTGGCCGTGGAGCCTTCCAACGGTTCCACCACCGGCATGATGGATCTGAAGACCCGGACCTGGGATCCCGCCATCATGGAAAAAGTAGGGCTGCAGAGCGACATCTTCCCGGCCGTCATTGAATGCGGCAGCCCGGCCGGATATGTCAGCGCACAGGGCGCCGCGGAAACCGGCCTGAAAGAGGGCACCCTGGTGGTCACCGGCGGAGGCGACTGCCAGCTGGGCACCATCGGCGTGGGGGTCGTGGATGCGGGACAGGCAGCCATCTTTGGCGGCAGCTTCTGGCAGTATGAATACAACACCGCATCCGGCCAGACCGATCCCGACTGCCGGGTTCGGGTCAACTGCCACGCCGTCCCCGGCATGTGGCAGTACGAGGCCCTGGCCTTCAAGCCCGGGCTGGTCATGCGCTGGTACCGGGACGCCTTCTGCCAGGAGGAGGTGCGCCGGGCAAAGGAAGAAGGTGTCGATCCCTATGAGCTGATGAACCGGGAAGCGGAGAAGATTCCCGCCGGCTGCTACGGCATGATGTGTGCCTTCTCAGACATCATGAATTACATTTCCTGGCGCCATGCCTCTCCCACCTTCACGGACTTTGGATTCGAGCCAGAGAAATACAACAAATACACCTTCTACCGGGCCATCATGGAAAATACCTGTATGATCACCCGCGGCCATATGGATCTGGTTCGGGAGGCCACCGGCGGCGCGCCGAAAGAAGTCGTTTTTGCCGGCGGCGCCTCCAAGGGCGATGTCTACTGTCAGATCCTGGCGGATGTGCTGGGGCTTCCGGTAAAGGTGCCGGTCGTCCGGGAAGCCACTGCCCTGGGTGCGGCCATCCTGGCAGGCTACGGAGCAGGAATCTATCCGGATATCTCCGAAGCCGCGAGAAAGCTGGTCCGCTGGCACAAGGTCTATACGCCAAATGCGGAAAACCATGCCGTTTATGAAAAGATGTACGGTCCCTGGCGGAAGATGTACGCGTCCCAGCTGGCCCTGGCCGACCAGCATGTAACCCGGTATCTCTGGTCCGCGCCGGGCATCTGATCCCGGTAAGTCCTCACGACGGTGCCTCAGAAGAAAGGAAGGATAAAACCATGTTCAAGCTCAATGAAAATGACCGGCAGTATCGTTTCGGAGACAGCGGCCCCAAATATCTGATGAAAGGACCCCGCAGCAACTTTGCGCTCGTACAGTTTCATCCCGGAGAGGATTTCCGGGCCCACTATCATAATGTGATGGAAGAGAACTTCTTCATTCTCTCCGGCGAGGTGGATATCGTCGTGGACGGCGTCGTGCATCATCTGACCCCCGGCGATCTGATCCACATCGAGCCGGGAGAAGTGCATTATGTGATCAACCGGTCCGATAAAATGGTCAAAATGGTTTCCACCCTCGCCCCCTTCCAGGAGGTGGACAAGGTGGAGGTGGAAAACCC
>CADBTC010000132.1 GCA_902797445.1 uncultured Eubacteriales bacterium
ACCATGCCGCGTTAAGGGCGCCCTCAAGGCTCATGTGCGCTGCTCTTTTAGGAGGTAAACCTATGCCCCTGCAGGAATTTCTCGCGTCCTATGCCGTCCGGGTGGATGAGGACGGCGCCCGGCGGCTCCAGCGGATTCTGGATCAGAACCGGGATTCCGCCGGGAATCTTTCCCAGGCTTTTTCCTCGGCCCGGTCGGCGCTGGCGGGCCTGAAGGCGGAGCTTTCGGATACCGCCGGCCTTCAGTCGTCCCTGGCCTCGCTGAATCTGGGCAGCCTGCCTGTTCCCCGGGGCGGGGGCGCGTCGGGTTCGGGCGCCTCTTCTGGCTCCCCGGTTTCCGCTCCGTCCCTTTCCGGAGGCCGCAGTTCCTTCACCGTTTCCGCTGACCTGTCCGCCGCGGAAAAAGCCCTGGACAGCTATAAGACCCGGGCGGAAACGATGCGGCCCAAACTGAATGTGAATACCACCGGGATCACCTCCGCAGTCTCCTCCGCGATTTCGTCCATCCGAACCATGATGTCCTCCGTTTCTATTTCCGTCCCGATCCGGGCCCGGGCCTGGCTGGATACCTCGGACCTCCCTTCTTCCGGCGGGTCTTCCGGATCCTCTTCGGGTTCCTCTTCCGGATCCTCCGGTTCATCCTCCCGCTCCTCCGGATCAAAGTCCTCCGGCAGCCCGCTTCTTTCCTTCGGAAAGGGCGGCCGGGTCGCCCGGCCAACTCTGGCCATGATCGCCGAGGAAGGGGCACCGGAATACGTGATCCCCGTAAAGGATGAATCCCGGGCCCTGCCCCTGCTCCGCAGCCTGATGGGGGAACTGTCCGCCTCCGCCAGGTCGGCCCTGGCCAGCGGATCCGCAGTTTCTTCCGGCGCTGGCGCCACCGGCCCGGCCGCAACGGTTCATGCTCCGATCAACATCTACGTCAGCTCTACTGCCTCTGCTGAAGCGGTAGGCCAGTCCATCTACGACACGACCCGCCGGAGCCTGCTGAAAACCCTGGAGAACGTTTTTGCGTGATTAATATCTTATCGCTTCGTGAAGGAACCCAACTGCCTGCCGATTTCAATGAGAAATCTGATTCCCTGATTTTGCCGAAGGAGCCTGTCCATGAACCAAACCTCTTCCGCCTACATCATCGTCAGCCTGCTGGGCTACCGGTATTTCTTCGATGGCGTGACCTCCGTCTCTCACAGCCTGTCCCTGAAGATCGCCACCGATTCGGATGCCTCCGCCTGGTCGGATACGATCAACAATGCCCGGAATGAGCCGGATGTAGTGACCCTGTCCGTGGTGGCCTCCGATACGCATGTTCCCATACGGGGCTGGGCCCGCCAGACCCTGGAAAGCCTCTGCCAGATCAAGGAAAACCGGCTGCTCTGCAGGGTGGTGACCTCCCTGCGGAGCTATGACAATATGCTGCTTTCCGCGATCTCCGTCCTGCAGGATGAGAATAATCCGGAGGGCTGGTCCGGGACCCTGACCTTCACCCGGGCGCAGTCGGCCGCCGCGGCGGATGCCGCTTCGTCCAGCGATTCCGTCCAGTCCTCCACCTCACGGTCCTCCGGCTCGTCTTCCACCCGCAATGTCGGCTCCCAGGACGGTTCCGTCCTGCAGACCATCCTGCGGGAGGCGGGGATTAAGCTGGGATGAAAACAGCGCCATGATGGTCTCTGACAGCGCAGCGACCTTTTTGAAAGGAGCATGATCAAATGCCCGAAAACGAAATCCCCGAGGCCCTCCGGCCGTATTTGAAACCCTATCTGGATCTGATTTCCCCCGTCCACCAGGGAAAGTCCCGCTTCATGGCGCTCTGTATCGCCGTCCTGACCCAGGCAGCCGAACTGATCCGGCTTTATGAAGCCCTGCTGCCGGAGGCCTTGGACCTGGAGAAAGCCAAAGGGGTGCAGCTCAACACCCTGGGACAGCTGGTGGGTGTCTCCCGGCCGAAGTCGACCACATCCGACGCGGATTTCCGGGCCTTTCTGCGGGCCTGGATTCAACTGCATCACTGGGACGGAACCAATGGCTCCCTGCCCGCGCTGCTCTCCGCGGCTTTCCCGGGGCAGGATGCCCGCCTGATCGATAACGGAGACGGAACCGTTTCCGCCAACATCTCCGGCAGCCTTCCGTTTTCTTTGCGGGATGTGTTTCCATGCCCAGCGGGAGTAAGACTGATTGAGGC
>CADBTC010000133.1 GCA_902797445.1 uncultured Eubacteriales bacterium
CCCATGGGAATCGATATCGGCCTGGTGAACAAGTATTACGATCTGGCAAAAGCAGGAGACAAGCTGGCGGTGGAGCATTATAAAACACTGGAAAAGAACGCCGCCGATTGTATTCAATGCGGCCATTGCGACAGCCGCTGTCTCTTCTCCGTGCGGCAAAGCGAGCGGATGCAGGAGATCCGCGCCTTTATGGAATCACAGTAAACCAGACTTATATGTAAGCGCGATACCTCAGCTTAGGGAAACCAGCCGGGGGGAGACGGGGCTGATTTTTCCCGCGGGAGGATTACAGCCCTGTATTTTGCTATTCCCGCCGTGTATTTCGCTTTCCGCAGATGCTATAATGCCTGCGGAACCGGCGAAAGAGGCAATGACTTCGGCGGGAGAAACAGGGCAGCGTGCGATGCCGCCCTGTTTCCGCCGGCTGTGTCAGGGACGGAAAAGGATTTCCGGCATTCCGGCCGGATGACTGGAGAGAGGACGGAAAGAATGCATGATCGAGCTGGAGAATGTGACAAAAACCTATGCCCATGGCAAAAAGAAGGCGGTGGACGGCCTGACGCTGAAGGTGGAGGGCGGGGAGCTGTTCGGCTTCATCGGTCCCAACGGCGCCGGAAAGACGACCACGATTAAGCTGATGACCGGGATTCTGGCCCCGGATGAGGGCACGGTGACCATGGCGGGGCATTCCATGAAGGAGGATCGGCTGGAGGCACAGCGGCTGATCGGCTTTGTGCCGGACGGCAACGATCTGTACGACCGGCTGACGGGAATGGAGTACCTGAATTTCATGGCGGATGTTTACCAGGTGGATGCTGCCCGGAGAAAGGCGCATATCGAGAAGTACCTGGATATTTTCTCGCTGGAGGACGCGGTCAACCAGCAGATCCGGTCCTATTCCAAGGGCATGAAACAGAAGCTGGTGGTGATCGGCGCGCTGATCCACAATCCGCCCATCTGGATCCTGGACGAACCCCTGGGCGGGCTGGACCCCCGGGCGGCCCATCTGCTCAAGGAGGAGATGATCCGCCATTGCACGGCAGGCAATACGGTGTTTTTCTCCACCCATGTGCTGGAGGTCGCGGAGAAGCTGTGCACCCGGATCGGCATCATCGCCGACGGCAGCCTGAAAGCCCTCGGGACGCTGGATGAACTGCGGTCCGGAGAGATGAGCGCCAGCCTGGAGGATCTGTTCCTGGAGCTGACGGATACGGAGGAGGCGGACGCGAAATGAGGCAGTTTCTCGCGCTGCTTCGGCTCCAGCTGCTTTCCAGGTATGCGGATCTGAAGCCCAGACACTGGAAAAACATGGATTCGAGGCAGCGGAAGCAGCGCCTCGGCCGGTTGGCGCTTTCCGTATTCCTGGTGCTGTATCTGGGTGGAACGCTGGTTTTCATGGAAACCAAGGCGATTGGCGTGCTGACGAAGATTGGGATGCCGCCCCGGGGCATGGCGGATCTGCTGGTGATCGCCGCGGTGGGCGTGTCCATGGTCGGTACCCTGGTGCTCTCCTTCTTCTCGCTCATGAGCTCGCTCTATCTGGGGCGGGATTCCGCCTTCCTGGCAGCGCTGCCTTTCAGACCCCGAACCATCCTGGCGGCGAAAATGACCCAGATCTGGATTTCGGAAGTCCTGATCAACGCGGTGATCCTGCTGCCGGCCTGCATCCTCTTTGGTATCCATACAGGGGAGGGAGGTGCGTTTTATCTGCGGATGGTGCTGGTCTGGCTGCTGACGCCCGTGCTGCCCGTGTGCATCGGGGCGGTCCTGGCGACGCTGCTGGTTCGGGCCACTGTGCTGATCCGCCACAGGGAGACGCTGCTGACCGTAGGCGGGCTGGTTTTCATGGCAGTCTACTTCTACGTGGCCATGACGATTGGGGGGATGACGGGGGACAGCGCGGCCGGCGGAGAAATGCTGGTGCAGCTGATTACCTCCCATGCCGCGCGAGTCAGAGGCCTCACGCGGAGCTTTCCGCCGGCAGGCTGGGCGGCGTTTGGCGTGCTGGACAGCTGGAGCCAGCTGGGGCTTCTGGGCCTGGTGAGCGCGGCGGCAGGCGCGCTGCTGATCTGGGGGCTGGGCTTTTTCTATCGGGAACTGTCCCTGATCCAGTCGGAAACCCCGACGGATACGGCCCGAAAGGGCATCCGGAAGGGGGCGCTGGACCGGACGGGCACAGCGATGACGGCGCTGATGAAACGGGAAATCCGCCAGATCCTGCGGGTCCCTTCCTATGCGACGAACATCCTGCCGGTCTGCTTCATGCCCGCCATCATGATCGTGCTGATGGGCGTGTTTATCGGACAGAACATGGCGGAGGCGGGAGCGGGACTTACGGAGCTGGTGGGCGAAGTGCCGGGATCCATCCTGATCGCCGGGCTTTCCGCCTTCATCTGCTTCCTGTCGGGCATGAATCCGGCCCTGTCAACCGCGGTGACCCGGGAAGGCCGGGGACACGAATTCATGCTGGGCCTGCCCATATCCCTGAAAACCCATATCCTGTCCAAACTCTATGTGGGCTACGGCCTGACGGTGCTGGGCCTGACGGTGACCGTGATTCCGCTGCTCATTCTGCTGCCCCCGATCAGGCTGGAAATCCTGCTGACGGGCGTGCTCTGCCTGCTGTTCACCTATGCGTGCGCCTGCCTCTCCCTGGCGCGGGACGTGAAAAAGCCGAAGCTGAACTGGGTTACGGAGCAGGAAGCCGTCAAGCAGAACTTTGGCGTGCTGATCGCGATGCTGCTGTCCATGGCTTTTCTGGCGGCGCTGGGCGCGCTCAGCTATGTGCTGATCGTGGAATGGGCCTTTGATACCTGGCCCTATTTCGGGGTGATGGCGGCCCTGCTCCTCGCAGGATGCGCGGCGGCGAGAGCCCATCTGATGAGAACCGGGAAAAAATACTATTTCGCGTACTGATCCGCTCACTGAAGGTTTTCCGGCGCCAGGGGCCGGAAGAAGGCTGACCGGTTTACAGAAAAGGCAGTTATGGCTGTGTTTGCGGCCTGGACTGCCTTTTTCCACCATCCGGCGAAATACATCTCCTGGCCTGGCGCGAAAACAAAAAGGAGGAGAAACCGCCGCGATTCTGGCCCGCGGTGTGGAAAAAAGCATATGCATTCCGGTGCGCCTGAAAGATTCCGGGGCATGAAATCAGGATACGGAGCTCCCTGAAGGACGGGCTGGACAGCGTATGGCAAAACGTGTATACTTTAAAAGAAAGAGACCGTATTGACGAACGAGCCGCCGGCCATTGCCTGCCGCATCCGTTCTGATGAAAAAATGGACATCCGCGTACGTTATGACGTATCAACATATAGAAGGGGATAATGCGACCACCTCTTTCACCCGATCTTTACCGGAAAAGGAAGGAGCGTTTGCAATGAACCGAAAAACAGCCGCCGCTGGGATGATGATCCTGCTGACTCTGTTTCTGGCGATGCTTTCCGTTGCTGCATCAGCGGAAAGCTATGATGCGGGAACCATGCGCCTGCTGCGTTATGAGGGCACCGTGGAGATTTTCGACCCGGAAGGCGTTTCCCGTTTCGTGCTGGAGAATGTGCGCTTCGCCAGCGGGGAAGCCATGCAGACCGGCGAGGATGGCCTGGCCTCTATCGGGCTGGACGATACCAAGATCGTGACGATGGACGCGAGCAGCCGGGTGGAATTCATCCAGGAAAACAGTCATCTGCGGCTGAAGCTGAGCCAGGGGACCCTTTTTCTGGACGTGCAGGAGAAACTGGATGAGAATGAAAGCCTGGACATCGAAACCGCCACTATGACCGTGGGCATCCGGGGAACGATTGTTTTCGTTCAGAGCGATCCCGAGGCAGAATCCGGCACGGGAGAGAAAAGAGGGACGAGGCTCGGCGTCTTGGAAGGAACCACCCAGCTGAGCTTTACGGATACCTCCGGCACGCGGCGCATGATGGACATTCCCGCGGGACGGATGGTGACCATTCCCGATGCCTCCGGGGAGGCGGGCGGAGTGACGCCCGAGGTGAGCACGCTGACGGCGGAGGACGTGGCGGGCTTCGTGGCCGAACAGGTGCTGCGGGATGAAACGCTGACGAACCGCGTCATCGAAGGCAGTCCAGAAGGTGCGGGAATCCTTTATCCGGAGCTTGGTACGGGCAGCGTGGATGCCGGAGTGGCATTTGGGTTTCCGGCGGAAGGCGACTGGACATGGGAAGAGCCCGTAACACTGGTGGCCCAGTCTGCCAGCAAGCTCTATGACGGCCAAACGCTGCGCCGCACGTCCGATGCGCTGGTATACGGTCTTCCTCAGGGGCTCCGCATTCAGGTGGCGGCCGGCGGCGCGCAGACGGACGCGGGCGAAAGCGAGAATGTTATCACGAATTATCGGATATACAATGCGGCTGACGAGGACGTGACCGCTCACTTTCCCAATGTGGACAGAGTCAGTGGTACGCTGAAGGTGGATCCCGCACCGCTGACCGTATGGACCGGGAGCGCAGAAAAATACTACGACGGGAAACCGTTGACAGCGGATGAGGCGGAGCTGCGGACGGTCCCCGGCTATGAGGTAAACGAGCCCCGGTGGCGGAACACCGCGATCGTCACCCGTTCCGCGCTGGGGAGCGAGAGCATGATCGCCGTCAGCGGCGCTACCTGGGTGCACGGGACGAACCCGCTGACCGGCGAAACCAGGGAGATCCTGCTGTACACGGGGCAGAAGCTGTCCATATGCCTGCACAGCAACGATCAGGAACAGGGCAGCATCGAATTCCTGGTGGAGACCCTGTCCGTGGCGAAATTGCCGGAGGAGGTTCTCCGGCTGTACGCGAATAACCCACGGCTGCGGGCACAGGCTGTCAAGGACGCCGGATGGGACGAGAAGGAACTGCAGAAACGCATTCGCGAACTGGGAAAATCAACGGAGCGGACAGTCACCCGCAGCGGCCTGAAGGTATCCGAAGGGGCGGGAAACGATCTGATGCAGGACTCTTCCAATGTGCGCATCACCGTCGACAGCGACGTGACCGATTACAACAGTCGTCCGCTGAACGGGGACGAGGCACACTTCGTGCCGATTGATATCGATCCCACGATCCGTGTCAGGGCGACCAGCAGTCAAACCGAACCGGGTGAAAGCGCAAACACCTATGAGATTGACTGGGGGAACGCGAACCCGGGGAACTATGTACTGACCGAAGAGCTGGGCACGCTGACGGTGCTACCGGTATACAGCACGGAGACGATCCTGACCGCGGCCTCGGCAGAGAAAACCTATGACGGAAAGCCGCTGGAGAAGGACGATATCGACATCGCGAATCTGCCCGAGGGCTACACTGTGGAGGCGAAGGTGGAGGGTAGCCAGACCGACGCCGGGGAGGGCGAGAACCGGATCACCGAATACAGGATTCTGGACCGGGATGGGGAGAATGCCACGAAGGCCTTTCCGAACCTGAAGGTTGTCAGCGGTTCTCTGCGGGTGACCCCCGCCACCCTGACCATCACCACCGGATCGGCTTCGAAGCTCATGGACGGCACGCCGCTGACCTGCGGGGAGGTGACAGTGGAGGGACTGCAGGGGGACGACCAGGTCACCGTGACCGCGACGGGAAAACTGGAGACGGCGGGCACGGCTGTGAACACCTACAGCATCGAGTGGGGCGATACAAACAGGGACAATTATACCATCGCCGAAAACCTGGGGATGCTGGAGATGACCGCCATCGACTTCCCGGTGACGCTGACGGCGCCGTCGGCGACCCGGGCTTATGACGGGACGAAACTGACCGCCGCCGAGGTCCAGGCGGAAGGGCTGCCCGACGGATATACCTGCGCCGCGGAGATCGCCGGCAGCCAGCTGCGGGTGGGATCCAGCGACAACGAGATCACCTCTTATCGGATCCTGAATCCGGACGGCGCCGACGTGACGGCGGCGTTTACGGATGTGATGCTGGTCAAAGGCACCCTGACGGTGACGGTTAACGATACCCCCATCACGATTACAGCCAATTCCGAAAGAACCGTATACAGAGGAGAGGCTTTTTACAGCTTCGGATCCTGCTCCGTGGAAGGCCTGCCTGCCGGCGTAAACATTGAGGCGGAAGCCCCATGCACCGCGAAGGATGCCGGTGTATACACCCTGCATCCCAGCTATTATATGACGGATGTAGAGGGCGGATTTGACCACAATGCGTGCTTTTCCAATATCACCCTGGTGGATGGCGCCCTGACGGTGGAGCCGCTGCGGCTGAAGTTTGTTTCCAGCTGCCCGGACCGGGCCTTCGGCGAATACGCCCCCATGATGGAATGCACCGCCGTATATGAGAACGGAGACCATGCGGGGGAGGAGATTCCGGACATCCTCTGGTCGGCTGTGGTCGGCCGCATGAGCTTCACGGCCACCCTGTATACGGGGGATCAGATCTCCGTGACCATCACCAACTGGGAGGGAGAGGACGCCGGAACCTATGCGATCGGCTTTGTCAGCGAATTCGATACGGGCAGCGCGTCCAACTATGCCGTATCCCATGAGGACGGCACCTATCGGGTGACTCCTGCCGTTCTGACCGTTGTCACTGGATCCGCGGAAAAAGTGTACGACGGAACCCCGCTGACCAACGCGGAGGTGACCGTAACCGGCCTGGTCGGCGACGATGCGGTCGCGGTCGCCGCAAACGGATCGATCATGGACGCGGGTACAGTTCGGAATACCTGCGCCGTCGACTGGGGCTCCGTCAACAGCGGCAACTATACCCTTCGGGAAGAGCTGGGCACCCTGACGATCAAACCGCTGGACATCGCCGTCGAGCTGAACAGCTACGACGCGCCTTACAGCGGCCGCCCGATTGTGCCGGACGGGATCGATGCCAAATACGATACGGATACCTACGCGGAGTGCCTGAGCACGGACTTCACCGGAGAAGAAGGCTCGCCCACGGGCGTAAAAGCGGTTTTCAGCCTGACAGGGGGCGGGAAAATGCAGGTGGAATGCGGAAGCTTTACCGAAGCGGGCGGCCACACCTATGAGCCCCGTATCACGTTTATCCCGGAAGAGACTGCGGCAAATTACAAAATCATCGGGATCACCGGGAAAAATGTCACCATCGCGAAGGTGAATCTGACATTCGATCTGGGCGGCGGGGAATTCGAATACAACGGAGGATTCCATGGCCCGGCCCTCGGCGTCTTCTGCAGCACAGAAGGCTGGGAAGAGGGGTGGAATGCGGAGCAAACAGGCGATACTACATGGAAGGTGAGCCATTCTGAGCTGGGAGCGGTGATTAACGTGACCGTGACCGGCGGAGGAAAGGATGTCGGGGAGCATGCGCTGAGCTGCTCCTGGTCCTTCGCCTCTGACAGCGAGTCCAATTTTACCATCAGCCAGCTCCATCAGACGGTCAAAATCAACCCTGCTGCGCTGACCATCGCGACGGAGTCCGCTGTGAAAACCTTTGACGGTACCCCGCTGACCGCAGGAACACCGACCGTGACCGGCCTGGTGGGCGAGGACGCGGGTAAAGTGGTTGTCACGGCTTCCGGTACCATCACGAACGCGGGTTCGGTGCCGAATGCGTACACTGTGAACTGGAACGGCGTGAACAGCGCGAATTACAGCCTGACGGAAAGCGTGGGCACACTGACGGTCAACAAAGCCAAAATCAAAGTGACCACCCATAACGAAACCAAAACGTACGATGGATTCCCCCTGCCGGAAACCACGGATCAGCCGTTCATCAGCGCGGATTTCCTGGAGGATGATATCTACGCTACCTATGTTCCGAACAGAATCCAGGATGCCGGTTCCGCTGCAGCAACCTATGATATGCACTGGGGCGAAGCCAGTCAGGACAACTATGAAGTGAGCGAAGAGCTGGGCACCCTGACCGTCGAGAAGCGTGAGGTGACTGTTTCCACCTCCGGAGCAGAGAAAACGTACGACGGCACGGCCCTGCAAAACGAGTCCGCGACGATCCTGGGCCTGGTCGAGGGTGAAACGGCTGCGGTCAAAGGAACGGGTACCATTACGGACGTGGGGTCGGTGACCAATACCTGTACCATTGAATGGGGTTCCGCCAAAAGCGGAAACTATACGGTGACGGAAGCGCTTGGCACGCTGACCGTCCATCGGCGCCCGCTGACGGTGACCTCCGGGAGCGCGGACAAGGTATGGGACGGAGAGCCACTGACCTGCGGGGACTATACCGTGGACGGCCTGGTCGGCGAGGAAACGGTGAGCGTCACGGTCACAGGCAGCCGGACAGAGGTGGGAACAAGCTCCAATACTTTTACAGTTACATTTGGCTCAGCTAAAGAGGGAAACTATAGTCTGACCACTGTATTTGGTACGCTCACAGTGAATGAAGTCCCCTGGGTGACGGGTGACGGGATCTGACCGCGGCCGCAGGGCGGCGGCTTCCGTCTGAAAGAGATATTTTAAGGAAGACGGAAACAGGATGAGGAAACAGGATGAAAAAAATCTGGAAATGGCTGATCCCGCCGCTGACGGCACTGGCAGTCATTGCGCTGATCGCGTGCGGGATCCTGCACCGCCTGGACCGGTGGGTGCAGGACTGGCTTTATCAGCAGCGGGGGACCCCTTCCGGGGAGATCGTTATCATCGGCATCGATGAGGAGACGCTGTCCGAGCTGGGGCCGTTCGGCCCCGGCTATCGGGCTGTGACGGCGTATGCGCTGGAGCGGCTGGCTTCGGATCCGGAGAAGCGTCCCGCTGTCGTCGCCCTGGACGTGCTCTACGAAGGGGAGAGCGGCACCGCGGCGGACGGAAAGCTGGCCGCGGCAGCGGAAAAGCTGGGGAATGTGGTGACCGCTTCCATGGCGGAATACGGCGAGGTCATCACCTGGGAGAACAGCCATGCCGTGGAGCGGAACGCCGCCGCGGTGGTGAACTATGTGGAGCCCTTTGAGGCGCTCAGACGCGTGACGGAGCAGGGGCATATCAACGCCATGAGCGACAGGGACGGCATTCTTCGCCATGCCCTGCTGTCCGTGAAGAAACCGGACGGGGAACAGGTCCTGTCCATGGCGGCCATGACGGCGAAACGGTACCTGGAGGCGCAGGGAAAGCCCTTTGTCCTGCCGACGGTCAACGCCGCCGGACACTATTACGTCTCCTTCACCGGAAAACCCGGCGATTATAACGACGGATACTCGGTATACCGGCTGATCACGGGTCAGATTCCCGCGGATGCCTGGGCGGGGAAAAGCGTGCTGATCGGGCCTTACGCGGCGGCGATGCAGGATTCGTATTTTACGGCGGTCTCCAAGGGGACCCCCATGTTCGGCGTGGAATACCAGGCGAACGTGATCCAGAGTCTGCTGGAAGGGAAGCTGAAGACAGAAGCCCCGGACGGAATCCAGCTGGCAGGGACGGCCGTTTTGCTGATCGCGGCGGCATACCTGTTTTTCCGGCAAAAGATCCGGATCGGCGGGGCGGTCTGCGG
>CADBTC010000134.1 GCA_902797445.1 uncultured Eubacteriales bacterium
AAAGCGAAGCAAATCAACGATAACAAAATAAACAGAGAGGAGATCGGACAGGATGAATACACTGTATCTGGAGTGCGCGATGGGCGCGGCGGGCGACATGCTGACGGCGGCGCTGCTGGAGCTGACGGAGGACAGGCAGGCGTTTGTGGACAAAATGAACAGCCTGGGGCTGCCCGGTATCCGGGTCGAAGCGGAACCCATGATCAAGAGCGGTATCACGGGTACCCATATGAAAGTGACCGTAAACGGCATGGAAGAAGAGTCCCTGGATGACCATGAGCATGAGCACGATCATGACCACGAGCATCATCATGAGCATGATCACGAGCACCATCACGACGATGACCATCATCACCATCATGATCATGACCATCATCACGACGAAGATCACGAACATGATCACCATCACGACCACTCCCATGCTTCTCCCCGGGATATCAACGTCCTGATTGACAGTCTGCCGGTCTCCGAGAAGGTGAAGGCCGATGCAAAGGCTGTATATGCCCTGATTGCCGACGCGGAGAGCCGGGTGCACGGCCGTCCCGTCAGTGAGGTCCATTTCCATGAGGTGGGCAGCATGGATGCGGTCGCGGATGTGGTCGCAGTGTGCCTGCTGATGGAGCAGCTGCATCCGGATCAGGTGATCGCCTCTCCTGTGCATGTGGGTAGCGGAACCGTCCGCTGCATGCACGGGATCCTGCCGGTGCCTGCGCCGGCCACGGCGCTTCTGCTGGAGGGGATTCCCACCTACGGCGGGCAGATCCGGGGCGAGCTTTGCACGCCTACCGGCGCGGCCCTGCTGAAGCATTTTGTGACATCCTTCGGGGACCGGCCGGTGATGAAAACCCGGGCCATTGGATACGGCATGGGCAAGAAGGAATTTCCTCAGGCCAACTGCCTTCGTGCTTTCCTGGGGGAAGCGGAAAACGCCCGGGAACCGGCGACCAAGCTGGAGTGCAACCTGGACGACATGACGGGTGAAGAACTGGCCTTTGCCATGGAGCGGCTGTTCCAGTGTGGCGCGCGAGACGTCTATACCCAGGCTATTGGGATGAAAAAGAGCCGGCCCGGGGTGCTGCTGAGCGTCGTCTGCGCGCGGCAGGACGCGGACAGGCTGGCGGAAGAAATCATGAAGCATACCACGACATTGGGTATCCGCCGGCAGGACATGAGCCGGTATGTTCTTTCCCGCTACGAGGAAATCGCGGAAACCGCTTACGGGCCGGTTCGTGTCAAGCACGCGAAGGGCATGGGAGCGGATAAAAGCAAGGCGGAATACGAGGATCTGGCTGCCCTGGCCAGGCAGCACGGCGTGTCGCTGGAAACTGTCCGTAAGAGCATTAAGCATTAAGCGTATGCCGCGCCGACAGCTTGCGGAGGGGTGCGGAAAATGATAAGATAGGGGCATGGCTGATGCAGCCGCGAAGGGAGAGGACCGCAGTGGAGAAAATCGCGACGAAACTGGAAGGGGTTTACCTGATCGAACCGAAGGTATTTGGGGATCAGCGGGGATATTTTATGGAAACCTGGAGCACGCGGAATTTCGAGAAACTGGGGCTGCACTATGATTTTGTGCAGGATAACCAGAGCTATTCCGCCCATAAGGGGACCCTTCGGGGGATCCATTTCCAGAACAGTCCGGCCAGCCAGGCCAAGCTGGTCCGGGTGAACCGGGGCGCGGTCATGGATGTGGCGGTGGATCTTCGCAGGGGCAGCCCCACGTATCTGCAATGGATCGCGGCGGAGCTGAGCGCGGAAAACCGGCGGATGCTGATGATCCCCCGGGGTTTCGGCCACGGATTCAAGACGCTGACGGACGATGTGGAGTTCATCTATAAGGTAGACAGCCTTTATGATAAGGCCTGCGACCGGGGAATCCGGTTCGACGATCCCGCCATCGGCATTGATTGGGGAGAGATCCGGGAGGAGCTGCTGAGCCCCAAGGATCTGAACGCGCCTTTGCTTGCCGACAGCGACTGCAATTTTGTGTACGGGGAAGTATAAGGTCCATTGTCAGATTTTCCTCATTTGGGAGGGCTGGACGCACCCACCACGATGAGAGAACCATGGAAGCGGAAGATGCTCCTCTTCCAGGAGGGGCAGACAGGTGAAAACTGAATCATTCATATAAAGATCCGCCGGATCGGTGGATTTTCCAAAGATAGACAGGGCCTGCCATTTGTGGTATGATAGCAAATGGGAAGAGAGGCCCTTTTTCGAGTACGCCTTTTTTCCCCCAGAATCCTGAAACCCGGGCGTCGCGCTGAGGGCCGCGGCCGGGCCAGGGAGGACAGAGCCCCGGAAATCGGCAAGGCGTCCCGCGTTTTTTCGCGGGCATCGTCTCGCCCGGCGGAGCTATGCCTTTTTTGAACTGCACAGGAACAAACGGAGGCTGTAACTCGTCTATTAGAGTGGGAGGGATTCCCGGGGATCCGGGGAACAGGCAATCCGTGAAATTCAGGAACGAATTCGATGAGATAAAACGGGAGCAATCATGAAAGCACTGATTCTCAATTCCGGGATGGGCCGGCGGATGGGGGTTCTGTCCTCGGAGCATCCCAAATGCATGACGGAGATCTCCGCCATGGAGACAATCCTTTCGCGCCAGCTTCGGCAGCTTTCGGAGGCGGGCATCCGGGAAGCGGTCATCACCACGGGGCCTTTCGAGGAGGCGCTGAAGCAGTACTGCGCCCAGGTGGCTCCGGGAATGGACATCACCTTTGTCAACAACCCGGCTTACCGGGAAACCAACTATATTTACAGCATTTACCTGGCGCGGGAAGCGCTGCGGGACGATGATCTGCTGCTGATGCACGGGGATCTGGTTTTCGAAAACCGGGTGCTGGATCAGATTCTGTCGGCGAAGGGATCCCGGATGGCGGTTTCCTCCCTGGCACCCCTGCCGGAGAAGGATTTCAAGGCGGTGATCCGGGAGGGCCGGATCGAAAAGGTGGGCATCGAGTTTTTCGACTCCGCCCTGGCGGCCCAGCCCCTGTACCGGCTGGAGAAGCGGGACTGGTGGATCTGGCTGGAGGAGATCACGGCCTTTTGCGAAGCAGGGCAGCGGAGCTGCTATGCGGAGAATGCCCTGAACCGGGTCACGGACCGGTGCATCCTGCTGCCGCTGGATGTGGAGGATGCTCTGTGCGGCGAGGTGGACACGCCGGAGGATCTGGCTATTATGACGGAAAAGCTGCGGGCAGCGGAGAATCGAACGGTCTATATGTGCTTCTCCGCGGACGTGCTGCATTCCGGGCATATGGCCATTATCCGGAAGGCGGCCCGGCTGGGAAAGCTGACCATCGGCGTACTGTCGGATGAGGCGGTCGCCTCCTATAAGCGCTTCCCCATCCTGCCGGCGGAGGAACGGATGGCCCTTTTCGCCAATATCCGGGGAGTGGATCGGGTGGTGGAGCAGCGAACCCTCTCCTACCGGGAAACCCTGCTGGAGCTGCGGCCGGACATCGTCGTTCATGGGGACAACTGGCGCCAGGGCTTCCAGCGGGAGCTGCGCCGGGAGGTCATGGACACCCTGGAAAGCTACGGGGGAAGGCTGGTGGAGTTTCCCTATTCCGACGATCCCCGGCTGAAGGCCCTGGAAAACGCGTCCCGAAAGGAGCTTTCCCTTCCGGACAACCGGCGGGGACGGCTGCGGAAGCTGCTGGACATGAAGGGCCTGATCACGGTCATGGAAGCCCACGACGGCCTGACGGGGCTGCTGGTGGAGAACACGGTCATCCACGAGGGGGGCTCTTCCCGCCAGTTTGACGCCATGTGGATTTCTTCCCTGTGCGATTCCACCGCCAGGGGAAAGCCGGACATCGAACTGGTGGATATGACCAGCCGGTTCCGGACTGTGGACGATATCACGGAGGTGACCACCAAGCCGATTATCTTCGACGGGGACACGGGCGGGCTGACGGAGCATTTTGTATATACGGTTCGATCCCTGGAAAAAATGGGGGTATCGGCGGTCATTATTGAGGACAAGACCGGCCTGAAAAAGAACAGTCTCTTCGGCACGGAGGTGGCCCAGACCCAGGACAGCATCGAAAACTTCTCTGCCAAGATCGCCGCGGGCAAGAAGGCCCAGAAGTCGGCGGATTTCATGATCATTGCCCGGATCGAGTCCCTGATCCTGGAAAAGGGCATGGAGGATGCGCTGAAGCGGGCCTTCGCCTTCGTTAAAGCCGGGGCGGACGGCATCATGATCCACAGCCGGAAAAAGGATCCGGCGGAGATTTTCGCGTTTATCGAAGCGTTCCGGGCAGCCGATCGGGTCACCCCGCTGGTGGTGGTGCCCACCTCCTTTAACAGCGTAACGGAGGAGGAATTCAAAGCCCGGGGAGTCAACATCGTCATTTATGCCAATCAGCTGATGCGCAGCGAGGTGCCCGCCATGACCAAAACAGCGGAGACGATCCTGCGGCATCACCGGGCGCTGGAAGCGGACGAATCTCTGATGCCCTTCCGGGAGATCATTCGCATGATTCCGGAGGACATATAAGGGTAAGGAGGTGCGAGAAGAAAATGAAGATGAAAAAGCTGAGAATCAGTCTGGCGCTCCTGGCG
>CADBTC010000135.1 GCA_902797445.1 uncultured Eubacteriales bacterium
CGGCATGGATATGTACTGGACGCAGCTGAGCGACCTGGAAGACCAGGCGATCCTGCAGTTCATCACCGGCGCCCGCAGCCTGGATACGTGGGATCAGTTCTGCGCAGACTGGCATGCCCAGGGCGGCGATGAGATCCTGCAGCTGGCGAAGGATTTCCTGGGGAAATAATTGAATTCCCTGTGCCGTAAGTATTTTACGGAGGCAGCGGGGCCGGGGCTTCCGGCCCCGCTGTTTTCTTCCCCGGACAGGCGTCCCTGCCCGTTTCCGGGAAGAAAGGGATCAATCGGAAAGGAGAATGTTCTTGAATAACGGCAGAAAGCGGAAATCCCTGCCCCTGGGTTTTCATTATACCCTGATGTGCCTGCCCGGATACATCTGGCTGGTCCTCTTCTCCATCGTGCCCATGGTCGGCATCGTCATGGCGTTCCAGAATTACATTCCCACCAAGGGCTGGTTTGACTCCCCCTGGGTCGGATTCAAATGGTTTGAGTACCTGTGGAAGCTGGGCGACGCGAAGCGCGCCCTGACCAATACCCTGATCATCGCCGTGTCCAAGGTGATCCTGAACATCGTGATCCCCATGGCCTTCGCCCTGATGCTCAACGAAGTGAAGCAGATGAAGTACAAAAAGACGGTGCAGACCATCGTGTACCTGCCCCACTTCATCTCCTGGGTTATCCTGGCCAACATCATCTCCAGCATGCTGGGCGCCAAGGGCGTCTATAACCTGGTGCGCTCGGCCTTGGGCATGGAGCAGTTCCTGCCGATGGGCGATCCGAACGGCTTCCAGGCCCTGCTGATCGGCACGGATGTCTGGAAGGAGTTCGGCTATAACGCGGTCATCTATCTCGCCGCCCTGACCGGCATCTCCCCCAGCCTCTACGAAGCCGCGGCCATCGACGGCGCCGGCCGCTGGAAGCAGACGCTGCACGTCACGATCCCGGGCCTGATCCCGACGGTGGTGCTGCTCTCCACCCTGGCCATGGGCAACGTGCTGAACGCCGGCTTCGACCAGGTCTTCAATATGTACAACCAGCTGGTCATCAGCTCCGCGGATATCATCGATACCTATGTGTACCGCATCGGTATCACCAATATGCAGTTCTCGCTGGGCACCGCGGCCGGCCTGTTCAAATCCGTTGTCTCGCTGATTCTTGTGGTCGTCAGCTATTCGCTGGCCTACAAGTTCGCGGACTATTCGATTTTCTGAGGGGAGGGCGGAAAGCATGATCGAAAGAAAAACATGGAGCCGGTCGACCTTCCTGGTGGTCAATCTGATCGTCCTCGGGCTACTGGCTTTTTCCTGCCTGTACCCGCTGTGGTATACCCTCTGCGTCTCCCTGTCCGATAAGCTGGCCGCGGAGGGCGGCCTGGTAACCTTCTATCCCATCGGCATCAATGTGGATTCCTATAAGCTGATCATGGGCGACAAGCAGTTCTGGGTCTCCTTCGGCATCTCCGTGCGCCGCGTGCTGTACGGCACGGTCTGGACGATGGTCGTCTGCATCATGATGGCCTATCCCCTCTCGAAGACGACCCGGGAATACAAGCCCCGCAACGTCCTGATGTGGATCCTCGTCTTCTGCATGCTGTTCAACGGCGGCACCATTCCGTGGTTCATCACCGTGAAGAACTACGGCCTCATCGATACGATGGCCGCGCTGATCTTCTCCGGCTCGGTCCCCGTGTTCAACGTCCTGCTGCTGATGAACTTCTTCCGCAATCTGCCCCGGGATCTGGAGGAGGCCGCCACCGTGGACGGCGCCGGCCCCTGGCGCATCCTCTGGCAGATCGTGGTGCCCTGCTCCCTGCCCGTCATCGCGACGGTGGTGCTGTTCGTCTCCGTCGGATACTGGAATGAGTACTTCCAGGGCCTGGTGCTGATGAACAAGGCTGTCAACTATCCCCTGCAGACCTATATCCGCCAGATCTCCGTCCAGATTCCGGTGGGCGTCACCCTCACGACGGAGCAGTATCAGCAGCTGGCCAAGAATTCCAACCGCGCGCTGGAATCCGCCAAGGTATTTATCTCCATGGTTCCGATGCTGGTCGTATATCCCTTCCTGCAGAAATACTTTGTCAACGGCATCACCCTGGGCGCGGTCAAGGAGTAATCCGCCCCGGCCGGTGAACCGTTGATTCCGAAGGAGGAACAAACGTTTTGAAATTTACCAGAGGATATTGGATGACCCGGGAAAACTTTGTCATGAGCTACGCCGCCCAGTGCGTCCGGGTGGAAAAGAAGGACGCCGCCCTGAAGGTGCTGGCCGCCTGCCGGCCGGTGCAAAGCCGCGGCGCCACCCTTAACGGCGCGGTGCTGGAGGTGGAGTTCACCGCTCCCCGGGAGAATATCATCCGCGTCCGCCTGACCCACTTCGCCGGCAAAAAGGACCGGGCCCCCCATTTCGCGACCTGCGAGGAAGCCGTTTCCCCGGTCATCGCGGAAAACGAGGACGCGGTCTGCTTCACCAGCGGC
>CADBTC010000136.1 GCA_902797445.1 uncultured Eubacteriales bacterium
CTGCCGGTGGCCTTCGTGAATGCGGAAAACAAACAGGATATGACGCTTTACAATATCAGCGAGCTGGATTTCATCCAGGAACCGCCGTATGGGGACAGCCTGACCGGATACCTGAATACCTACGCGTGGCGGTCCTTCATGGAGCGCTGGTGCGGTTACGGGCCGGCGTACGCGGATGCCGCCCTCTGGGAGGGCCGGGAGGACGTGAAAGCCATGCCCCATTATCCGGACAATGGATCCATCCGGCTCATTGAGAATACGATCGTTGTGAATTTCTGATAAAGGAGGAATCAGCCCATGATCTGGCAGGGAGAGCATTGTGTGATCAGCGCGAAGGCACAGCTCGGAGAAAACGTGCGCCTCGGTCACAACGTGATCGTCGAGGAAGGCGTCACTGTCGGGAACAATTGTGTGATCGAGCACAATACCATCCTCCGCAGCGGGGTCACCCTGGGGGATGGATCCCTGATCGGCGCCAACTGCGTTCTGGGGGAATATGGCGTGGATTTCCGGACGAATCCGGACGTTCTGGGTCAGCCTCTGGAGATCGGAAAAAATGCCCTGATCCGCAGCGGATCCATTCTGTACGGAGGGTCCCGCATCGGCGATCACTTTCAGACCGGGCATCAGGTGACCATCCGGGAAAAGACGGAAATCGGGCATCATGTCAGTGTCGGCACCCTGTCCGATATTCAGGGAAGCTGCCGGCTGGGAAATTACGTCCGGCTGCACAGCAATGTGCACATCGGCCAGCTGTCCCAGGTGGATGATTTCGTGTGGATTTATCCTTACGTGGTGCTGACCAACGACCCGACGCCGCCTTCCAGTGATTTCGTGGGGGTGCATGTGCATTCCTTCGCCGTCGTGGCGACCGGAGCCATTGTCATGCCGGGACTGGATATCGGGCAGGACAGTCTGATCGGCGCGGGGGCCATCGTGACCAAATCAGTGGCGCCTTATGCGGTCGCCGTGGGAAACCCCGCGAAAACCGTCTCCGATATCCGGCGGGTACGGAACAAAATCACCGGGGAACCGGCCTACCCCTGGAGGCAGCATTTCCACAACCACATGCCCTGGGATGCGGCCGGGTTTGACGCCTGGTACGCGTCTTTGGATCTGGAGGAAAAAGAGGGCTACACCCTTTCGGACCTGGAGGAATGAGGAAAAAATGCTGAATATCCGAACTGTGACCGTTATCGGCGTAACCGGAACCATGGGCGCGAATATCGCGGGCATATTCGCCTCCTTTGGGAACGCAAAAGTATACTGCTTAGGGCGGGATCTGGAAAAGGTCAGAAAAACCATTCCCCGCATTGTGCAGTCTGTCCGGGCGGATGCCATCGCGAAGAACCTGATTCCGGCGGATTTCTCCATGCTGGAAACCTGCGTGGCGGAATCGGATCTGGTGTTTGAAAGCGCACGGGAGGATATGGCCGTCAAGAAGGAGATTGCCGCCCGGGTGGGGCGTGTCCTCCAGCCGCATGCCATCTCAGGTACCGGGTCCTCAGGCCTTTCCATTACCGAAATCGCGGAATGCTATCCGGCGGAAAAACGGGGGCGTTTCTTTGGCATTCATCTGTTTAATCCGCCCTATATGCTGCCATTGTGTGAACTGACGGGCACGAAATACACGGAGCCCGGGACAAAAGCATCTTTGAAGGCTTATCTGCGGGATAAACTGATCCGCGTGGTGGTGGAGGTTCGGGATTCGCCGGCGTTTATGGCCAACCGGATCGGTTTTCAGTTTATCAATGAGGCGCTGCGCTGTGCGGATCAATACCGGGACAACGGCGGCATTGACTATATTGACGCCCTGCTCGGTCCGTTTACGGGACGGGCCATGGCGCCGTTGATGACTTCGGATTTTGTGGGGCTGGATATTCATCTGGCGATCGTGGATAACCTTTATGAAAACACCCGTGATTACGCCAGGGAAACCTTTCTGCTGCCGGGCTTCGCGCAGGGGCTGATCGACACCGGCCGCCTGGGCCGAAAGAGCGGAGGCGGGCTGTATCAGCAGGTGAAATACGAGAACGGTTTCCGCCGGCTCACCGTTTATGATATCAAGAGCGGGCTGTACCGGGATGTGATCCCCTATGTTTTTCCCTTTGCGGACAAAATGAAGCGCTGCCTGCAGGAGGGGGACTATGCGGAAGCTTTCCGGCATCTGGTCAATAATTCCTCTCAGGAGGCGGAAATCTGTCTCTCCTTCCTGCTGAAATACATTCTTTATTCCCTGTATGTGGCGCGGGAGGTGGGAGACAGCACAGGAGCGGCGGACGATGTCATGGCGATGGGATTCAACTGGTGCCCGCCCCTGGCGCTGTATGAAGCGCTGTCCACGGCAGCGGATGTGCCTGCCCTGATCCGGGACCGCCTTCCGGAGATCTGGGAGGCGTCGGATGCGGCCGCTCTTTTGTCGGATATTCCCCCCTCTCAATATGATTATCGCAGATATTT
Organism: uncultured Eubacteriales bacterium; assembly: GCA_902797445.1. GTDB lineage: Bacteria > Bacillota > Clostridia > Christensenellales > Aristaeellaceae > Aristaeella. Next base: position 2,461 of record CADBTC010000136.1, read on the forward strand.
CAAGTCCGGGAGGCTGACCAAATGAACCGAGTCTTTATGCTGGGCGGTGCCCAGACGGATTTTGAGCGAAACTGGAAAAAAGAGGGCAAGGGCATGGTGGCCATGCTCAAGGAAGCGGTTGCTGACGGGCTGTCGGATGCCGGATTGAGCTTTGAGGATATCCGCGCGCTGAACCGGGAAAACCGGGTCGCCTGCTTTGTGGGGAATTTTATCGCCGAAAAGTATACGGAGCAGGGGCACCTGGGCGCTTTCCTGACGGAAGTGGATCCGGCGTTTTACGGGGTCCCCTCCGCCCGGTATGAAGCCGCGTGCGCCAGCTCCTCCGCGGCCATTGACGCGGCAGCGACGAAGATCCGGGCAGCGGATTATGATCTGGCGCTGGTGGTCGGCTGGGAGCTGATGAAAACCGTGGATTCCTCCGTAGGCGCAGACTACCTGGGCCGGGCGGCATACTATCGAAAGGAAGCCCAGGGGATCGAAATGCCCTTCCCAAAGCTTTTCGGAAAGCTGGCGGATGAGACCCTGCGAAAATATCCGGCCCTGGACGAAAAGCGGTATATGGAAGATCTGGCCCGTATCTCCTGCCTGAATTATGCCAACGCAAAGCGCAATCCCCGCGCCCAGACGCGGAAATGGTTTATGAATCTGGATCAGGCAAACAGCCGCGGAACGGCAACCAATCCGCTTGTGGGGGGACGTCTGGCGGTATCGGACTGCTCTCAGGTGACGGACGGGGCAGCTGTGGTGGTGCTGGCCTCGGAAAGGTTCGTCCGGGAAAGAAATCTTTCCGGAAAACCGGTCATCCGGGGATACGGCCACCGCGTGGCACCCCTGTTGTTCGAAAAGAAAATGGATGAGGGAAAAGCCTCTCCCTGGCTGCTGCCCTGGACACGGCAAACGGCGCTGGACGCGTATCGCCGCAGCGGCCTGACCGTGGAAGACATCGATGTCTTCGAGGTTCATGACTGTTTCACCAGTTCAGAATATGCCGCTTTCTCGGCCCTGGGGTTGACGGAACCGGGTGAGGAATACCGGGCGGTGGAAAGCGGGCTCATCGATTTTAACGGAAAAAAGCCGGTCAATCCCAGCGGAGGATTAATCGGCTGCGGGCATCCGGTGGGTGCCTCGGGCGCGCGGATGCTGCTGGATCTGTATCGCCAGGTAACCGGCACGGCGGGCGGCTATCAGGTCCCCGGGGCCAGAAACGGCATGATGCTGAATATCGGCGGCACAGCCACCACAAACTACGTATTCATTCTGGGGCGGTAACGCTTCGCGCAGCGCGAAGCGGCTTGACCGCTGCCCGGGGCGGGAGGGTTAACCCGCCCCTTTTTCATTTTTCCGGTTTTTCCGGCGGTTCTGTCCGTTTTGCAGCGCGGTCAGAGCATAGAAAGGGGCATACCGGATCCGATACCAGATTCGCTTTCCGGGGGAGAGCTTCGACCAGCGGGCCCGGGCCTGATAGAATTGCAGGCCGTGGCGCTTCAGCAGATTATAGATCCCCTGCAGGGGACCGAACCGCCTGTCATAGGGAAAAATGAACTGATCATAGATTTTGAACATATCGTCCATAAAAGCTTCCCCATAGACCCCGCCGCCGCTGCTGTTCAGTCGGTACAGCAGGATCACCTCGTCCAGATAGGCAAAGGGGACGCCGTTCTTTGTCAGGGTAAGCCAGTAGGGATAGTCCTCGATCAGCCGAATGGATTCCGGATAAAGCCCGTTCATTTCAAACAGCTTCCGGGTCATCAGCTTCGCGGGGGCCGGCAGAAAGTTTCGGGAGAACAGCCGGTTCCGGGTTTGCTCGACGGAGTAGGATTTCAGAAGGGTATAATCCGATTCGCAGCTGAGCAGATAATCCACCGTTTTCCCTTCCGGAGTGATGCCCCGCATTTTGCCGAAAACGATCTCCCTCCCGCTGGTTTCCAGCGCCCGGGTCAGATGGGACAGGGCCTTTTCGTGAAACAGAACATCGTCCGGCGAAATGGAAAAAATGTACTCCCCATGCGACGCCCGAATGGCATCGTTCATGTTTCGGACGGTCCCCACATTTTCAGGATGCGGTACCCATAAGACATCCGTCAGATTTTCGGGCCGGTGCTCCCGGATATACGCATCGATCCGGGGCTGCCATTCCTCAAAGTCACGGGAAGCATCATCGGAAAGCACCAGCTCCAGGGCCGGGTAATCCTGGCGGAAGACGCTGTCCAGGGTCACAAACGCGGAGGAAAGGTTGTTATAGCTCAGGAGCAAAACGGAGAGCAGTTTCAAAACGCATCTTCCTCCCTTTTATCCCTTTCGAAAGACCAGCAGCTTGCTGAGCACATAATTGGCAATGATAATGATGATCTGGGCCGCCAACTTGACGATTTTGTCATTGATCCCCAGAACGGACACGCCCAGTGCCATGATGCCCATTTCCATGAGCAGGGTCGTTACGCGGGACAGAAAAAACTTTCCCGCTTCCTGAAGCCGGTTCGGATCCCTGCTTTGAAAGACGAAGCGCCGGTTCGTAAAATAGGCAAAGGTCACCGCGCAAATCCAGGAGATCACATTCCCGGCCTGCAGCTGCAGGGGATCCTCCGCGCGCAGGAAGGTGTTCATGCAAAGCCAGTAGGACGCCAGGCTCACAACGGTCGTGAGCCCGCCTACGATCAGATAGCTGATCTGCTCCCGATACTGCCGGAACAAACTTACACTTTTTTTCCAAAGATGTTTCACTGCCTTTTGTTCAGCCTCCTCGCCGCCGTCCGGATCCCCATCATCGCCAAAGCCGCGTTGGATACCATCATCAAGATCATGGACGGGTAGAAGTATCGGAAATCGAACGCGGGGGTATCCAGCAGATACGCCAGATAGTAAAACACTGCGGCCAGATACGTAAAGGTGTATCGCGCACGGAGGGGATGCTTCCGCAGCTGGAGCACCCCCACGGCGATCAGTGAAATCAGAAAGGAAACCCAGGGGCGCAGGACATAAAACCCCAGCCATTGACAGGATTGGATAAAGGAATCATAAAAAGCCTTCCGCTGGAGAGAATCGTTAAAGCCATATTCCCCCATTCTCTCCCAGCGGTTATAATCATATTCCGAGTAATCCAGGGGCTGACTGATGCCCATGGTCTTTTTGATAAAATCCCACTTCAGCTGCAAAAAGCGACCCGGCTCCCGGAAAAACAGCTCAACATATTTTTTGACTGCGGTCACGGTGGCCCCTGGGGCGGACATTTTTCGGATCCCAAGCGCATCCCCCCACATAAAGTTCCCGGCGGTATCCTCCGTGCTGGTGGCCAGCGCCAGCCGGGTGCTGCCTTCCCCGCCAATCTCATCCAGGTAATCCAGATAATCCTGCTGTTTCTCCTCCGGCATCCGCTGAATGACGGAGAGCATCTCCCACACCAGGCCAGAGGACGCCGTAGAATAGGAATGAATATCAAAGAGTCTGGGAAGAACGGCCGTAAATACGATGCCGCCGATCAGCGCCAGCACCGCGGGCCACCGGCGCATACGGCTCCGGGGCGTCCGGAAAAGCCAGAAAATCAGCACCGGCAGCACCGTCAGCGCGTTTGTGCGATAGCCAAACGTAACGAAGGAAGAGAAAAAAACAAGGAAAAGTTCGAGAACCCTGTCCCCCTTGCTTTTTTCCTCTCCCGCCCGAAGGAACAGCAGCATCAGACAGATCATCCCGGCCGCGCAGCCGATCCCCGCCTCGTAATAAACAGACATCCCGTAGATCAGCGGACAGAGGCCAAAGAGAAACATCTGAAGCCTGGGACAGACAGGGTTCAATTCCTTGATCAGCAAAAAGACTGCCGCGAAAAAGGCAAAAGCCTGCAAAAAGGTGTACAGCCCCACATGCCCCGTAAGCCCCTGGCTGAAGGCCATGAAAAAAGAGGGAACAATGGTAAAGGCGTTATCCGTATTCAGATAGGCGCGGTGCCCGGTCAGCGTTTTGATAACGGCATTGAGCACGGCGCCGCCGGTGGTCACCCGGACATAGGAATCGGAGTACCAGATTCCGGGATAGGAGATAAAAGTGGCAAGCAATGCCAGCGCCGCGCTCCACAGGAAAAGGCCTCCGTGGGCAGCGATCCGGCTGCCGTAATACCCGTGAAAGGAAAGCGCCTTCCGGGACGGGTTTTCAGACCTGCTGAACGCTGCCATCCTTCTCCTTCCCCCTCCTTGATCCAAATCATACAGGTTCAATGATAATACTCCACGCAATTATAAAGGAATCCGGAAACAATGGCAAAGGTCATGCCGGCGAAAAGAACCCCGTTGTGCAGGGCCGGATTCCGCCGGTTCCGCATGCGCCCGGAACCCACCAGCGCCAAAGCCGGGTATACATAGGGAATCATATATCGGGGCTGCATCCCCCTGAAATCCGGGCTTCCCACGGCGGTGAACCACACGTACATAGACGTAATCATCAGCACCAAGGCGCCGAAAAGGAGAAATTCTCCGAACACCCGGACGCCCGCCGCGGGCTGCAGGCCTTCCTCCCTGTAATCCGTCAGGGCGGCCGCCAGCATCAGCATCAGGATCAGTGTACCGTTCCGGCCCCCGCCCTGATATCCATAGGAAGTCGCCATGGCGTCCAGGCCGCCGATCCCCAGATACTCCCGCAGGAAGTGCCACAGGTATTCCGCGTACTGCAGGGGATGGGTCAGGATAAACTGAATCTGGCCGAACGTATTGACGTTCCCCTCCGCCCGGCTGTCCCCCTGGCCGCCGCTCTTTTCCAGCGGCAGGAGGATATACAGCATCACGATCACCATGGACAGGATCACCACCGCGGTATACATGCGGCGGTGCCCGATGGAACAGAACTTCCCCTTCGGCAGGAACAGGAACAGCAGGAAGAGGGGGAAATAGATCGCCTTGGCATAGCAGGCGATCAGCATTCCCGCCATCATCACCGCCACGTCCCCGTTTTTCAGGGGTTTCTCCGGCTCCTGCCACTGCGCGATCCAGTAGCAGCAGCTGAGCGTCATCCCGATGATCACACCCGGGTCATAGCTGTAATTGGCCGCCAGAAACACGCTGCCCGGCATCATCAGGGCCATCGCCGCGATCATCTTTCCCTGCTTCAGCCGCCGGATGGCGAAATACCCGATCACGGTATAGGCCATCAGGCCGAAGAACCGCCCCATCCCCCAGGTCACCCAGAAGGGCAGTCCCAGCACCCGCCCCAGAAAAAGCCCGAGGCCGGAGGCGGCCAGCCAGTATTCCTTGATGCTCAGATGAAACCCGCTGGTTACAAACACGGCGCCTTCCCTGTATTTTGCGTCCTCCGCCCCGTGGAAGGCATCCCATTGGTTTATTTCATAATTCTTCTGATTATCCTCCTGCATGGCGTCCCATTCCGCCTGCGTGAACCGGACCCGCCCCAGAGTGGAATAATTCATGGCATGCTGATAATGATAGCCGTCATCGAGGCTGACCCCCGTCGCATCCGGCAGATAAAAGGCCATCACCCCCCCGGCGATCAGGGTCAGGATCAGAAAGAAAATTTCCGGCTTCTTCCCCAGGGTGCGCCGAAAGGTCGTCAGGCAGGCGGCCCCGACAGCCGCCCAGGCGCAAACGCTCTTCGCGATCCAGTGATCCCGGCGGTAAACGTCCACCGCCCACGCCCGGCCGGCAAAATATACCGCCAGAAAGGTCAGAAGAAAACAGATCAGCAACCGCAGGCTGCGGCCTTTGTCCTCGGTCAGCGCCCTTTTGATGCCCTGAAACGCGGCCCGAACCGCTGAAAGCATTTTCTTTCCAAGGCCCAGGGGAAACAACAGAATCAGGATTCCCAGCTGAAGCAGGAACGTGGCCGCAAAGCGGGTTTTATGCCACTCCTCCACCAGGGCGGGGCGGCCGGAGGAATGGAGATAGGTGGTCCCCCGTTCCATCAGGGCA
>CADBTC010000137.1 GCA_902797445.1 uncultured Eubacteriales bacterium
GATCCCCGGCTCCCCTTTCAGCTGACCGTCCTCCTCCTCTCCGCCTTTTCGGTGCCGGCGCTGCTGGCGGATACCCTTCCCCTGCTGATTGCCTTTGGGCTGGTGATGAATCTGCTGTGCGGCATCATCTCCGGCTCCTATCTGTATCTGCTTTCCGTCCGGGGAAAGGAAGAGAATCTCAGCCGGATTTTCGGCGGGGGCTACGCGCTGGCCACCGTGGCCGTCGGGCTGCTGTCCCTTCCCGGGAGCGGCATGCTTCTGCGGGGGCGCACCGCCCTGATCCCGGTGCTTTCCCTCTCCGCCCTCACCCTTTTTCTCTCCGGCCGATCCGGCCTGTTCCCGTCCGGCGAAACCACACCCACCCCGGAAGAGGCATCTTCCAGTGGATCCGCGGCGGGAAGCCGCTCCGTCTCCGCCTCCCGCACCGGCGGGAAGGCCGATCAGATGGCCCTGGCCTTTTTCGCGGTGGTGCTGCTCAGCACGGTGAAAAATCTGGGCTTTAACTTTCCTTCCGCAGACATACAGGCTGGCCTGATTCCGGAGCTGTCCCGCCTTCCCTACGCGCTGGGGCTGATCGCTGCCGGCATAATCCACGACCGGAGCCGGAAAAGCGGCATGCTGTGCACCGTTGCCGCCCTGATCATCCCCTTCCTGATGCTGGGTCTGACGGCGGAGCCCCTGCCCAGCACGGTCTTCTGGGGGCTGGACTATCTCTTTTTCGCTTTCTTTTCCGTCTTTCGCGCGGTGCTCTTTCTGGATATTGCCCGTCACGTCCGCCGTCCCGCGCTGGCCCCCCTGGGGCTGCTGGCCGGACGGCTGGGGGACGCGGCAGGATCGGGCCTGGGGCTGGCCCTGGCCGGGCACCGGGCGGTGCTGATTCTCCTGGCTGCCGCCCTGTTTTTCCCCACGGTGTGGCTCGTTTACCGCCTGTATCAGAAGATGTACGAGCCGGAGACCGTCCGGGAAAAAAGCGAACAGGAGGTATTCGAAACCTTCTGCCTGCAGCACGACTTCTCCGGCCGGGAACGGGATGTGTTCCGCCAGCTCCTGTCCGGCCGCACCAACGGCGAAATCGCCGAAGCCCTGTTTATTACAGAGAATACCGTTAAATACCATGTCCGGAACCTTTTGCAGAAAACCGGCTGCAAAAACCGGACCGAATTGCAGAGGCAGTATACCGCCGCCCTGTATCCCGATATGGATACAGACATAATCCGCCCCTTCAGCGCGGGATAACGGCCGGCACGGCGTCCGGCCTGGCTTCCTCCGTGTCGGCGTACACGGCGCAGATCAGTTCATGGGTACCGGCGGGCAGGCTGGCCAGCAGCATGGGCAGATTGGTCCGGGGATACTGCAGATTGGTGTTGGGCTCCATCCAGACCACCCGGCCCCGATCGTACCCTTTCAGCGCAAAAATGGCGCTGCTGCCGCAGGCCCCCCACAGGGCCGCATGGCGCGCGTCATCCTCCATCCGGGAGGCAGTCCGGTCGCACGGCCGGCTGCCTGCCCAGTCCCGGCGCACCGCGAAGGCGCCCTCGGCAATGTCAATGGGCAGATCCGTATGGATGATATGCCTGCGGATATGCCACTTTCCCGCCGGAATCAGGGTCGTCTCCACCCGGACCCCTTCCATGGGACGCCAGACGCATTCCACTTTCTCCTCCGTCAGGCGGAAGCTGTCGCAGCCGCTTCGCCCGTGCCACAGGTCCCTCCCCTGTCTCCTGACCGCCAGCATTGAATCGTACCCGCCCTCCTCCAGAACGGTGGATTCCTTGGCGACAGAGAAGGTGAAGTGGGTGGAATAGGCAAACTTTTCGTACTTCTCGTCCTCATGCATGTGCCCGCATCCGTGGTTGCCGGCGGTATAGGAGATCACCTGCCGGTTCTCCCCGTCCCGGGTGATCAGATGGCGCACCTGGGGATCCAGAAACCGCTGGGGCGGGGTATAAGCCCTTTCCTCCACCTGCCAGAAGGGATGATCCTCCGGCAGGGCCAGGGCTGTGAAGGTCTTCATGCCCCAGTAGGGAGATCCCGGGGCGTTATAGCCCTCCGCCATGCACAGATTGGGGTATCCGTACCCCACCGTCAGCGCGCCGCCCCGGTCAAAGATCGGCATCCGCACCCAGCTCCGAAGGTTTGACAGCCACAAATGCTTCATCTCGCCCCAGCCCAGCTCCTCCGTGCGGACCCCGGCAAAGGCCATGGCGCTCCAGAACGCCCCCTGGGCAAAGCGGTAGGTCAGGCTCCGCCCGTAGGGCAGGGCCCGCCCCTCCCGGTCAAACCAGCAGGCAAAACGAGGGGCCATCAGCTGTGCCCGCTCCGTAAAGCGCCGGCACCGGTCCGGATCCTCCGCTCCCATGGCGGCGGCGTATACCAGGCCGTAAAAATGGAAGCCCCAGATGGTATAATAATCCCGCATGGTTTCCGCGTCGAAATACCATCCGTCCCCCACATAATGGCCTTCCATCATGTCCAGGTCTTCCTTCAGCCGCCCCTTGTCCACCGGCCGGCCCACCTTCCGGAATCCCAGGTTCACCATGATCCGGAAAAACCGCCAGTTGTTTTTCGGCATGTCGTAAAGGTTAATCTGGTTCAGCCAGGTATACAGGTTTTCCCGCTGCTTTTCATTCAGCTCCCCCCAGAACCGCTCCGGCACGAAGCACAGCCCCATGCCGATGGCCGCCATTTCCACCATCCGCTGGTCCGAATCCCGGATCCGGCCCCAGTATTCCGGATGGGCGGGGTCCGTGCCGTTGATGAGTCCTTCCCGCCACAGGGCCCAGTAGGGCTCCGCCTCCGGGCATTTTCCCATCAGCATGGGCACGAGGGCCCACAGCACCCTGGAGAATCCCTCCATCCCCGCCACGTCCTCGCTGTAATGGGCGGATCCGTCCCCGACGATCATCCGGGCCTTCCCCGGCGTCAGGCAGGAAACCAGGGGATCGATCAGCTGGATGGCCCCCCGCACCACGTCCTGCCGGGTTTTCAGGGGATTTGAAGCAATGGCATTCATGTCTGTCTTCCTTTCCGGGCCCGCGCTTCCGCCCGCGGGGCCTCTCAAAAAACGGGGAGGACATGCGCTCCCGCTCCTCCCCTGTCCCGATCTGTCCCGTTCTTCTCTCCGGCTCTGCTGCCGTCAGATCCACAGCATGGGATCCGTGCCGCAGAGCTTGCCCAGCATCTCCGAGAGGAAATAGTCCCCGTAGGTAATGTTGGTATGCCGCCCGGCTCCGTCATCATGATAGCTGGCGGTGCATTTGGTCAGCACCCCGCAGCGCGCCTCCGTCCAGTCACAGCATGCATCCAGCAGCCCGTCCGTCAGCCGCAGGGCCGCGTCCCGATACGCGTCCTTCCCGGCCGCGCCGGCCAGCTCCCACAACCCGCAGGCGGCGATGGCCCCGGCCAGGTTGTCGATCCGCTCCTCATCCTTCGGCTGGCAGAAGTCGCTGTCCGTCAGCCCGTCCGGCCGTATATGGGCGATGAAATTCTGGGCGATCCGCTCCGCCGCGTCCAGATACCGGGCATCCTTCGTGTTCAGATACGCCAGCGTAAACCCGTACAGGCCCCACGCCTGCCCCCGGCTCCACTGTCCGCCCAGGGCCCAGCCCTGTCCCCCGTGCTCCGCGACCCTTTTCCCCGTCTCCGGGTCAAATTCGATGATATGGCTGCAGGACCCGTCCGGGCGGATGAATTCCCGCAGGGTGGTGTCCGCGTGGATCCGGGCGGCATGGGCAAAGCGGGGATCCCCGGTCATCCGTTCGGCCCGGAACAGCAGGCTCAGGTTCATCATGCAGTCGATGATGGCATATCCTCTTTTGTCCTCCCCGTCCCAGGCCCGGAAAAAGCCCTTCGGGTTAAACCGCCCCATCATCAGGCTGGCGGCGTGCAGGGTATCCCACCCGGCCTGCTCATTCCCGGTCAGCTTCGCGTTGGCCCCGCAGGACAGCAGGTACATGAAGCCCACGTCATGGTTCAGCTCCCGGAAGACCCGGAACTGCCCGATCAGCTTTTCCTCCACCCGCAGCGCTTCCCGCCGGAACAGCTCGTCCCCGCTGGCTTTGTAAAGCTGCCACATGAGCCCGGGCCAGAATCCCCCGGTCCACCATCCGTCCCCCGCAAAGGGGGAGGGAATCCATTTTCCCCCCTCGCTCTTGTAGGGAATCAGGTCCGCTTCTGCCGCCAGAGGCGCGGTTCTGCGGAACTTCTCGATCATCTTTGCCTGCGCTTCCTGATATCGGTTCATGGGTGTGTCCCCCTTCTTCTTTTGCCCGGTTATGGACCTGTTTTCTGCCTGTCTTCGGATGCCGTTCTTCCGGTCCCCTTTGATCGGAAGATCAGGCTGAAAGCGAAACCCCTTTCGCGCCGGAAAGGGGTCCGCCGGGATGATGCTTTTTTACCCTTTCAGCCCGCTGGTGGCGATGCCTTCGATGAAATACCGCTGCAGGCAGAGGAACACGGCGGATACGGGAATCAGCGAAACCACGGAAGCCGCCATGATCAGATGATAGTCGCTGGAATTCTCCTGGATAAACCTACGCAGGCCCACCTGGATGGTTTTGACGCTCTCGGTGGTCAGATAGATCATGGGCCCCATGTAGTCATTCCAGGTGCCGATGAAGGTGAAGATCACCAGGGTGGCGATGGCCGCCTTGGACAGGGGCAGCATGATCACGGCCCAGATGCCGTATTCGCTCAGCCCGTCAATGCGCGCCGCCTCGCACAGCTCCGTGGGAATCCCGCGATAGAACTGCCGCATCAGGAACACACCGAAGGCGGAGAAGGCCTGCAGCACCATGATGGCCGACAGCTTATCATACAGCCCGATGGCCCGGAATTCGATAAACTGGGGAATCATGTACGCCTGCCACGGCACCGCGATGGTCGCGATGTAGCACAGGAACAGGGTATCCCGCCCCTTGAACTCCAGCTTGGCGAATGAATAGGCCGCGAAGGAAGAGGTCAGGGTCTGAATGAAGGTGACGCAAATGGCCACGATGGCCGTATTCTTGGCGTACATGAGCATGGGGGCCTTCGTCCAGATCAGGCTGTAGTTTTCCCAGTGAAAGGTCTGGGGAATCCAGCGGATCGGGAATTCGAAAACCTCCCGGTCCAGCTTCAGGGACGCGGAAAGCATCCATACAAAGGGAATCAGGGTCACGACGGACAGCAGAATCAGCGCCGCGTAAAGGAGAACCTTGCCGATTTTGCCCGCGGTATAATTGGTGGGCCGAATGGCCCGGCCGGATGAAAGCGCTTTTTCAGACATTGCGGAAGACCTCCTTTCGTTAATCCGCGGAGAATTTCTTTTCCATGCGGAACTGGATCAGCGTCACCGTCAGCACCAGCACCAGCAGCACCATCGCGATGGCGCAGGCGGAGCCGTACTTGAAGGCGTTGAATTCGTCGATGGTATAGGTCACCAGCATCTTGGTGGCCCGGCCCGGGCCGCCGCCCGTCATCAATGCCACCGTATCGTATACCTTGAAGCACCCGATAATCAGCATCACGGATACGAAGAAGGTGGTGGGGCTCAGCTGCGGCAGGGTAATGCTCCGGAACTGCTGCCACTTATTGGCCCCGTCCACCGTGGCCGCCTCATACAGCTCCCGGGGGATGCCCTGCAGGGCCGCCAGATAGATGACCATGTAATATCCCATGCTCTTCCAGACGCTGACGACGATGACCGCCCAGATGGCCATGGTGGAATCCGCCGTCCAGGTTTTATTGAAGGTGGACCCGAAAAACATCAGCAGCTGGTTGATGGGTCCGTTTTTCATCATCATGAAGTTCCAGCACACGCAGATGGCCACCGTCGAGGACACGTAGGGGAAGAACAGAATGGCCCGGAAGGCCACGGCGCCTTTCACCGCCTTGTTCAGCACCAGCGCCAGCACGATGGAGCAGATCAGGGTCAGCGGCACGGTGATGATCGTATAGGTGACCGTGTTCTTCAGGGCGATGCCGATATCCACCCTTTCGAAAAACACGCCCAGAATGGAGAAGAAATTCGGGTTCTCCAGCCGGTCGATATACCGCTGGGGCACCGCGAAAAGCTTCGCGTAATTATCCAGTCCCACCCATTTCATGCTGGCAAGGGACCCGCCGTTCCACTCCGTCATGGACATGAATACGGCCACCACCACGGGGATCAGGGTAAAAAGCGCAAAGCCAATAAAGTTCGGCGCGATGAAGCTGAGGGCCACCAGGGTTTTCTTTCGCTCCAGGCTGCCCTTGCGCCGCCTCGCTTCGGCATTCAGCTGCTGGGTAGACACGGTATCTTCCTCCCTTTGCGGATACGGTATGGATGCGCCGCCGGCGTCTCCCCTCAAAAGGGACGCTCCCCTTCTGAGGGGAAAGGCCGGCCAGCCGGGAAAAGAAAAGGCGGGAGGAGCGAGCGATTCGCCCCTCCCGCCGGTGAATGGACCTTGAAGGATTGGAAATCAGTTACTGTGCGAGCACCTCGGCCACCCGGTCGTTCATGTTCATGATGCCTTCATCGATGTCAATCTCGCGGGTGATGATCGCGGAATGCTCTTCGTTCAGGATGGTGCTGATCTCGCTGGCCTTGGGATGGCCGGGCAGCTCAATGGACACCATGGTGGGCAGCAGCGCCGCCTTGGAATTCTCGTCCGTCGGGAAGCCTTCCACGGAGGACATCACGTTCGCCACATCCTCGGAAACCCACGCGGGCCGGTTGCCGGTGCTGGCGGTCGCGGCCGCGCCTTCCGCTCCGCACAGCCAGGCCACATAGGTCCAGGCCGCGTCCTTGTTGGCGGAAGCCTTGTTGATCATGGCACCGGTCAGGTTGCCGAAGGAAGAACCGGCAGGCACGTCTTCCTTATGCGGAACGGCGGTGATGCCCCAGTCGGTCACGTTGTAGGTTCCGTTCTTGATGTTGGAAATCAGGGTCGATACATACCAGTAGCCCATGGGCAGCATGGCGATGTTGCCGTTGCCGAAGGCGCCGCTGTAATGCAGACCGGCCGCCTGCACTTCCGGATAGGGCATGATGGCGCCCGCGTCTTCCAGCGCGAAGTACAGCTCGTAGAAATATTTCAGATCCTCGTAGTCGCCGTCCACCAAGGTGTTGACGCCGTCATCCACAGCCCAGTTCACCACGGCGCTCAGCCAGGTGTGATAGTGGGCGCCATAGATGCCCTTGGCGGGATCCGTCATCTTGATGGCCAGATCCTTGTACTGCTCCCAGGTCATGTCGTTGGTGGGATACGGCACGCCCGCGTTGTCGAACAGGGTCTTGTTGTAGAACAGCACCCAGAAGTCAGACCGGAAGGGCAGCGCGGCCTGCACATCGTCATAGCGGTAGCCGGTCTCCATGCCCACGAAGCCGGACACGTCATAATTGTCCTTCTCCATGTAGGGGTTCAGGGGCTCCGCGTAGCCGGCGTTGTACCAGTTCAGGATGTCCGGCACGGCCTTGACCATGAAGATGTCAGAGGTGTCGCCGCCCGCCAGCATGGTGCTGGCCTTGGTGCCGTAATCCTGGGAGGACACGTCGATGTACTCGATGGTGATCCCGGGATGGGTCGCCTCGAAGGCTTCCTTCTGGGCCGCATAATACGCGGTGGTGTTAATGTCCCAGCCCACGATCTTCAGGACCGTATTGCCTTCCGCGGCGGCAAAGGAAACCATGGACAGCGCCATGATCACAGAGAGTGCCAGAGCCAACAGCTTTTTCATGGGAAATCCTCCTTTTGTTTTTGACCGTTTGGTTTGGAGAAAATGTTACCGGTAACATTTTTGTGAACCGAAACAAATGCTCCTTTTCGGTCTTCTTTGAACGGAATTATACCCTTCCCTCCCGGTTACTGTCAACCCTTTTGGAACAAATATTTCGAAAAATTTCCATTTTCCGATTTGTTCCGCCCCAATTTTGTCTTTTCTGGTAAATGTTTCCCGAAACATTTCCTTGCGCAATCCCTTTCCCTGTGATAAGATACGGTTGCTCCGGAATCATCCGCCGGAAACCGCCCGGAACATCCGCTCCCGGCAGGCCATCTTCGGAGAAAGGAGGCTCCCCCGTGAGTCTGAAGAACGTCACCATTTACGATATCGCCCGGGAGGCCGGGGTCTCCGCCGCCACCGTAACCCGGGTGCTGAAAAATTCGCCCAGCGTAAAGGAAGCCACACGGGAAAAGGTCCGGAGGGTCATCGACGCCCACGGCTATGCCCCCAGCTCCGTCGCCCAGGATCTGGGCAGCGGAAATACGAAAACCATCGGCATGATCCTCCCCAGCATCCGCAATCCCTATTACGCGGACCTGGTTTCCGCCGCCGACGCGGAAGCCCGGTCCCGGGGGTATTCCCTCTGGCTGTATCAGATTCCCCCGGAGGAGGAGATCACCGCCGGGGTGGTCGGAAGCCTCATCGCCCGCCGCCTCTCCGGCGCCTTCTTTATCGGCAGCTTCGTGGATGTGGACCGGCCGGACCTGCGGCTGTTGCTGGACAAGCTTGGGAAATACATGCCCATCGTGGCGATCTGTCCGCCCCGGGAAGACCTGGGCTTCATCTGTATGTATCACAACCTGGACGGCGCCGTGCGCCAGGCCGTGCGGCACCTTCATCTGCTGGGGCACCGGCGTTTCGCCATGATCGGCGGTGCGGAGCGGCTGGAGGATTCCGGCGCCCGGGCCCTGTCCTTCCTGGACGAGCTCCGGGTTCTGGATCTTCCCGCTCCGCCGGAATACGGGCATCTGGGCGGCGGGGATCCTGCCGCCGGGCAGCAGGAGGTGCTTCGGCTCATGACCCGGCTGCCGAAGGAGCAGCGGCCCACCGCCCTGCTGTGCTATAACGACCTGGTCGCCCTCGGCGCCCTGCACCAGCTGCGCCAGATGGGGCTGCGGGTGCCGGAGGACGTGGCGGTCATCGGCTGCGACAATCAGTTCTTCTGCCCCTTTACCGCCCCTCCCCTGACCTCCATCGACATGCAGACCGAGGAGCACGGCCGCAGCGCCATCCGGGAGCTGCTCTCCGCCCCGAAGAACCGATCCGCCACCATCGTGCGGGATGCCTCCCTGATCATCCGGGAAAGCTGCGGCGCGAAGCTGGGCTGGCAGGATCGGGGGTAATCTTTTTCCGGATGCCCCGCAGGAGGCGAAAAGGCCTTTTCGGGCAGAATCAAAGACGTTCCCGCGCCGCAGGGCGCAGTCAGCCAATGTTCGGCACACCGTTATAAGGAGGTTTTTCCATGCTTTATCCCCAGTCCAACGCGTCCCGGGCTGTTCTGGATCTGTCCGGCCTGTGGTCCTTCCGGCTCCGCGAAACCGATCCCTGGCGGAACATCGCCGTTCCCGCGTCCTATAACGACCAGGTTCCCGATCCGGATTTCCGGAATCACGCCGGCCTGGTCTGGTATCGGACGAAGGTGACCCTCCCCTCCTGCTTCGCCGGGCGGCGCGTGCTCCTGCGCTTTGACGCGGTGGCCCATTCCTGCAGGGTCTTCTGGAACGGCGGGGAAATCGGCGCCCACAGGGGCGGCTTTCTGCCCTTCGAGATCGACCTGACGGACCGGCTGGCCCCCGGCGCGACGGGCGAAGTGACCCTGGAGGTGGATAACCGGATCAGCCATTCCACCCTGCCCATCGGTACGGAGGGCGGCACCGCCTTCTTCGGCTCCGATAACGCGGGCATTCTCTCCGTGGAAGCCGGGAAGCGCTTCCAGCAGGAGCGGGGCATCAACCTGCCGGCCTTCGATTTCTTCAACTACTGCGGCATCAACCGGCCGGTCCGCCTGTGCATCCTGCCGGAAAAATACATCCGGGATATCACCCTGGTTCCAGCTCTGGACGGGACCGTTCGCTTTGAAATCGACGCCCCCGGCATCCCCGACGGGGAGACCGCCGTTTCCGCGCTGGACGCGGAGGGCACGGAAGTCGCCTCCGCCCGCGGCGCGAAGGGCGCCTTCCGGGTGGAGCGGCCCCATCTGTGGGAGCCCCGCCCCGGCACGCCCTACCTCTATACCGCCCGCATCCGGGCAGGCGAGGATACGTATGATCTGCCCTTCGGCATCCGCGAGGTGAAGGTGGAGGGCACGCAGTTCCTGATCAACGGCAGGCCCTTCCGCTTCCACGGCCCCTGCAAGCATGAGGACAGCCCCTTCCGGGGGCGGGGCACGGATCCGGTCGTCAACATGACGGATATCAACCTGTATCACTGGATGCATGCCAACTGCTTCCGGACCAGCCATTACCCCAACGCGGAGGAGATGTACCAGCTGTGCGACCGGGAGGGGATCGTCATCGTGGATGAAACCCCGGCCGTGGGCATGTGGGCGGATGAACACTATGGCTGGGATCTGGCGGAATACCACGCCCAGGTCCTGCGGGACATGATTGCCCGGGATAAAAACCATCCCTGCGTCGTCCTGTGGAGCCTGGGCAACGAGCCCTCGACGGATACATATCCCGAAAAGGCCCGGGATTACTGGATGCCCCTGTACCGCCTGGCCCACGAGGCGGATCCCCAGAACCGGCCCGTCACCCTGGTGGGCTGTCAGAATATGTACGAGCGGGACCTGATCATCCCCGCCATGGATGTCGTCTTTATCAACCGCTATTACGGCTGGTACAACCTGTCCGGCGATCTGGAGGCGGCAAAGTTCGCCCTGCGGATGGAGCTGGACTGGTGGGCGGACAAGGGCAAGCCCATGGTGCTGTCCGAGTTCGGCGCGGATACGGTGGCCGGTCTCCACGGCGCCCCCGCGGAAATGTTTACCGAGGAATACCAGGTGGAATTCTATCGGGCCATGGATGAATGCCTGGACGAGCGGTCCTTCGTGGTCGGAGAAATGCCCTGGGTTTTCGCTGATTTCAATACCTGCCAGGGCCCCATGCGGGTGGGCGGAAACCGAAAGGGACTCTTTACCCGGGACCGCCGGCCCAAGATGGCCGCCCATTATTTCCGCGGCCGGTGGGAAAAGCAGGAGCAGGACGATAGGAAGGAGCCCCGGTAACCGCCGTCAGGAAACGATCCCGCAGGCGCAGGCCGCCGTAAACCCGGACCCTGTGCGCGCCTTCGCTTTCCTCCTCCGGCCCGCCGCCGGAAGGATGCCTCTTTCGAACCGAAAGGAGGATGGACATGGAATCTCTGGAAAAACGGGCCGCCCGATGCGAAGGGGGATTCGGCCCCCTGCATTTCCGTTTTGACCCCGCTGCGGTGTCTTCCGCCCATCGGGCGGAAATTCTCCGGGAGGCGGAGCGGCATACCGCCCTGCCCTGGCCCATGCGCAGGGCCACGGATTTCCTGGCCTTCGTCCGCTCCGGCAGCCGCAAAGCCGATGAGGATCCGTATTTTCTCCGCCGGCGAAAGCTCTGCTGGGCCGCTCTGGCCTGCGCCCTGGGAGAGAACCGGTATCTGGATGAGGTGGTGGACGGCATCTGGTGCATCTGCGAGGAAAGCACCTGGGTCATCTCCGCCCATAACATCAATCCCATTCCCGGCGCTCCCGTCCCGGCGGAACGCCCCCTGCCGGTTCCGGGCGACGAATACATCGATCTGTTTGCCGCCCAGACGGGCATGATCCTGGCCCTGGTGCGGGATCTGCTGGGGCCGGAGCTGGATCGGGTGTCCCCGGTGCTGACCGACCGGATCAGCCAGAATATCCGCACGCGGATCATTCAGCCCTTCCTGAACCATGACGAATTCTGGTGGATGGGGTTCCGGCGGAAGGATCTGTGTAACTGGACGCCCTGGATCGTTTCCAACATCCTCGTCTGCGCCCTCTCGGATCCCATGAAAAGCGACGACCGGCTGAATCTGGTGGTCCGCGCCTGCGGCATGCTGGACCGGTGGCTGGACGTGGTGCCCGCCGACGGCGGCTGCGACGAGGGCGCCGGATACTGGAACATGGCCGGCGGAGCCCTGCTGGACTGTCTGGAAATGCTGGAGGAGTCCGCCGACGGCGCCATGTCGTCGGTCTGGGAGGAAGAGAAAATCCGAAACATTCTCTCCTTCCCCCTCCGGGCGGAAATCGGAAACGGGTACTTCCTGAACTTCGCGGATTGCGATGCCCGCCCCTTCCTGTCCGGGGAGCGGGTGGAAACCGCGGGGCGGATGACCGAAAATCCCGCCCTGGAAGCCCTGGGCCGCCGCCTGCGGGGTCCCCTGAGCGCGGAGCTGTCCGACGTGCCCCATTTCTCCCGGGTGCTCAGAGCGCTGATGGCCGACTCCGCCTGGCGGGCAGGTTCCGCCGGCGAATCCGCCTCCGTTTCCGCCGCTCCCGCCGATGTCTGGCTTCCGGATCTGCAGGTCCGGGTGGTGCGCCGGGGCGGCTGGACCCTGGCCGCCAAGGGCGGGCACAACGGGGAAAGCCATAACCATAACGACGTGGGCTCCTTCATGCTCTACGCGGACGGAGAACCGGAAATCGTGGACGCGGGCAATATGACCTATACGGCCAAAACCTTCTCCGAGCACCGCTATGAGCTGTGGAATACCCGCAGCGTCTATCATAACCTTCCCATGATCGGCGGGCAGGAGCAGCTGCCGGGCAGGGAATATGCCGCCCGGGAGGTGCAATGCCTGGAAAACGGCCTGTCCCTGGAGCTTTCCGGGGCATACGGTCCGGAGGCGGGCGCCGCGTCCTTCCGCCGGCTGCTGGCCCTGGAGGAAGGCGGTCTCCGCGTGTCCGACCGGATCGTTCTTGCCCGCCCAGCGCAGGTCTCCTGGGTCTTCCTCTTCCGGCAGGAGCCCCACCTGTCGGAAAGCTCCCTGAAAACCGCAAAAATCCGCCTGGAGGTCCCCGACGGACTGGAGGTCCGGATCGAAGAGATTCCCATCACCGACCCTCGCATGGCAAAAAACTGGCCCGGCAGCCTCTGGCGGGTGCTGCTGACCGCGCCGCCCGCTCTGACTCAGGAGACTGATTGGATCTTCGCTTCCGCGTAAAGCCTGTGCCCCGCATCTCTCTGTCTCTTGTGCCGCTCGTCCTTTCCGGATCAGGCATTCCCTGCCCCGAACGCGAGCGGACGCACCGCGAAAAGCACTGATGCATGACATATATTGTCGTATAGCCTGACTGGCTGAGAAAGGATATAGAATGAGCCGAAAGCTGATTTTTCTGGATATCGACGGTACACTGACGGCGGCAGGAAGCAATACGCCCCCCGCAAGCGCGATGGCAGCCATTCGCAAAGCGCAGAAAAACGGGCACAGGGTCTTTCTTTGTACCGGACGGAATCCCGATATGCTCAGGCCTGTTCTCGCCCTGGGCTTTGAAGGGGCTGTCGCGGCTGCAGGCGGATATGTGTTTGCGGGAGACGAGGTCCTGTTCGATTGTCCCATGAAGGAAGAGCAGCTGCAGGTCGGGATGCAGCTGCTCAGGGAGAATGGCGTGTTCCGTACCATCGAAGCCAGGGACGCGACCTGGGGAGACGAAAATATCGACCGTTTTCTGGGCCGGACAGAGCAGGGAAACAGTGAATTGGTACGCTGGCGGAAAGCCCTGGCCGAGAAACTCCATATTCGCCCCATGAGCGAATATGATGGACGGCCCATTTACAAAATCGTCTTCATGTGCGAGGATGCCAAACAGTTGGAGCCCGCCAGGAAAGCTTTGGAAAAAGATTTCCGTTTTGTGGTACAGGATGTGAAAGCCCACCACTGCCTGAATGGAGAATTGATCAACCGCAAATTTGACAAGGGCAGGGGTGTGCGCATCGTGGCGCGGCGATTCGGAATCCCGATTGAGGATACGGTCGGCTTTGGCGACAGCATGAATGATCTGGAAATGATCGAAACAGTGGGCTGCTCTGTCTGTATGGACAATGGAAGCCCTGCTCTGAAGGAAAAAAGCGATCTAATCTGTCCCGCCGTGGAGCAGGACGGCCTGGCCTGGGCATTTGACAGGCTCGGCCTGACCTGAAATCAGAATACAGGGAAACGCGCATCACGGGCCATGCTGCGAAGCCTTTGGCATGCGTCATGCAATGATTTCCCGGGTGAGCACGCCGAAATGATCGGAAACGGCTGGATCTTCCAGCCCATCAAGCACCACGCGCGATTCGATGGTACGGCCCGGCTGGCCTGCCAGGCAATAGTCCAGCCGGAACCCGTCCACCTGCCGCTTTCGCCAGCCGTCAATCTGATGGGGGACGGTAATGCCGCTGTCCCGCTTTTCCGCCCGGGCAAAACAATCCTGCCAGCCATCGGCCAGCATCCGATCGTAGCCCTCGCCCCGAATATGGGCGGGGGCATTAAAATCTCCAAGCAGCCAGCAGACTTCCTTCAGGCTTCTCACATCAGCGTTCAGCCTTTGCCATTGGTTTGCGAAGGAATCTTCCGGATCGTCCCACCAGCCCATATGGACGGAGAAAAACCAGCCTGATTCCGTTCGTACGCCCAGGGCTTTCCTGCGCAGCCGGACATTTTGCGCGGACAGATCGAAAACCCGGACTTCTGTCACGGGCATTTTGCTCATCAGCGCCACGCCTTCCTCCCATCGGCTGTAGCCGATATGGGCGTATGTCCAGGCCAGGGAATATCCCGGGACCATCTCGGCCAGGACCAGGGCCCAATTATCCTCCCTGATGGGGTCACCCGTGTCCAGAAAGCCGCTGTCCTTCAGACGCCGGGCAGAAACCGTCTGACTGCCGACCGCCTGATTTACCTCCTGCAGGGCGACGATATCCGGCTGTTCCCGCCGTAAAAACGCCGCAACAGAAGAGAGGCAGAAAGCATGATCTGCTTCCTGCCAGCTGTGGGTATTCAAAGTGAGCAGCGTGACCTCAGCCTTTGACCGCGCCATTGGTGAGTCCTCCGATGATTTGCTTTTGCATGAAACAATACAGAACGATGATCGGCAGCGACGCCAGCACCAGGCAGGAGAAGGCCAGGTTATAATCCACATTGAATTCGCTTTGGTAGTTGTACTGGAACAGCGTCAGCGTCCACATGGTGTTGGAGCGGTTCAGACAAAGCAGGGGAAGCATATAGTCGTTCCAGATGGCCAGCCCTTCCCGAATCATCACCGTGGCCAGAATGGGCTTCATCAGGGGCAGGATGATCCGGTAGAAGGTTTGGGCCGTGGAGGCGCCGTCAATGTAGGCCGCTTCCTCCAGCGAGGGAGAGATGCTGGCCAGATAGCCCACATACAGGAACATGCTTTCGCAGGTGGCATGCGCCAGATACAGCAGGACCATGCCCGTGGGGTTCATCATGTTCAGGAAGCTCAGCAGCTTCACCAGCGGCATCATGCGTACCTGAAAAGGCAGGAAAATGCCAAGCAGGAAGAAGAAGTAAAGCCCCTTGAAGATCTTGCTGTTATGATACATGCCGCGTGACAGGGCGAAGGACATGGGCGGCATCACCAGCAGCTCCAGCAAAAGAGACAGAAGCGTGATATAAATCGTATTGCGGTAGGCATAACCCAGCGTGGGATTTTTCAGCACTTCCTGATAATTGCCCAGATAGAAGGACTGAGGCAGGGTGAAGAAGCTGTTCGCACTTTCGCCGGAGGTTTTGAATGTGGTTGTGACGGTGATATACAGGGGAAACAGGATTATCAGCGCGCCCAGGATCAGGATGATGTAGGCCAGCGCGTTCATGTTTCGTTTGCTTTGCCTCACTTACTCCACCTTCCTGTCATTGGTAAATTTGATCTGCACAAAGGAGATGGCGGCAATGAGCAGGCCGGTCACCACTGCCTGTGCGATGGCATAGCTGAAGCGGTTGCGCTCCCAGGCGTTCTGCCAGATCAGCATCGCGATCGAGGTGGTCGCGCCGCCGGGACCGCCCTTGGTCATGGCGTTGATATAATCGAACACGTTCAGGCCCTGCTTGACCGCCAGCACCAGCACCACCGACAGGGTGGGCAGGATATAAGGCACGGTAATGGCCCTGAACTGGTGCAGCGCATTCGCCCCATCGATGGACGCGGCCTCATAAAGATCGGCGGGGATCGTCTGCAGACCGGCCAGGAACAGCAGCGTGGGCAGCGCCACACCCTGCCATAAATGTACAAACAAAATGCCGTAAATCGCCAGCTGCCGATTGGCGATGATGTTTTCCGAAAGCACCGCACTGCCCAGCGTTTTGCCGACGGTGGGCAGAACATAGAAATAAATCTGCTTAAACACCAGACCGATGGTAATCATCGAAAGGACGGCCGGCATGAAATACAGGGTCCGGAAGAAGGAGCGGCCCTTCATTTCTCTGTTCAGCAGCAGCGCCAGCATGAATCCGATGATGACAATGCCCGCCACCAGGAAAATGGTATAGCGGAAATTGAAAAGCAGCGCATTGCCAAACCGTTTGTCGTTTGTGAAAACCTTCACATAGTTTTCCAGGCCTATATAATTGAACGTGTTTCCAATCCCCGTCCAATCCGTGAGAGAATAATAAATTCCCATCAGAATCGGCAGAATGAGGAACACACAATATAGCAGCAGGCCCGGAACGGTCATAATCAGATAGGTAGTCCATTGCTCCCTGCGCATCAGGGCGTGATGCTTGGGTTTCCGTGGGGCGGCAGTCATGCCGATTCACGCTCCTCCCGTTCTAAAGCGTTTTCAGTTAAAAATGGCGGGGCTGCCGCCAATATGCTGCCAGCCCCGCAGGGAAAGGAGACGAAAGGCCTCAGTTGTTGTAATAGTCCTCAATGGTCATCTGGGCATCGCTGTAGAACGCATCCAGATCTCCGTCCAGGATCAGGTTGGTGGCGACATCGCCCAGCGCCTTGCGCAGACCGGAGGGCCAGATGGCGTTCAGGCTCAGGGCAGTATGTCCTTCGCTCATGGCTTCGTTGATCTTTTCCAGCTGCTTTACGCTGTATTTCACGCCTTTGATCACATTGGGGCTGCCTTCAATATCGGTATACGTCTGGGCCACATCGGTCTGGGCCAGGAATTCCAGGAATTTCAGGCATTCGGCCGGATGCTTGGTATTGGCGGAGATGCAGAAGCTGGTATCGATGGACACGATCACGTTGCTCTGTTCGCCCAGGGGATTGGGCAGGGGAATCATGGCCACAGGCAGATCAGGGTTGAAGCCCAGCAGCGTGCCCAGAGACCACTGGCCGTTGATGGTCATGGCCGCGCCGTCCTTGAGGAACAGCTGATAGCTTTCATCATAGCCGGCGCCCTTGGATTCCGGATTCGTGTATTTGGCAATATCCAGGCTCGCTTCGGCGTAGCCCTTGAGCACCTTGGAATCCTGAGGTTCCAGCGTTCCGGCCGCGATAGCCTTGAACTCATCGTCATTATCGCTGAGCATGGACATCATGCGCTCCATGCGCTGATACACCATGTCCTTATCCGGCAGACCAAAGGCATAGATGCCGGCGGCCTGCAGCTTTTCGCAGGCGGCCATCAGGTCTTCCCAGGTTTCGGGCAGCGCAATGCCCTGCTCCTCGAAAATATCAGTGCGGACATACAGGCCGTAGCAGCTCAGGCTGTAGGGCATGCGATAGATCTTTCCTTCGTAGCCCGACAGCGCGAGGGTGGAAGGAGCAATATTATCCAGGAAGGGCTGGCCGGTCAGATCCATGATCAGGCCGTTGGCAAACATCAGCTCATAAGTGGTGGAAGTGGTGCAGCCGAACATGTCGGGCAGATCATTCTGGGTCGCGCGGGTTTGCAGCACGGTAGCCGCGTCAGGAATCTGTACAAAATTAACCTTGATGCCGGGGTTCTCCGCGTTGAATTGGTCGATGACCTTTTGCATTGCATTGATGGCGTCGGTTTCAGATTTGTGATACAGGAATTCCAGTTCCACATCCTCGGCAGCGGCGAAGGATGTGAGGGAAAGCAGCATGACGGCTGCAAGCAACAGGGCAAGGAACTTTTTCATGGGACAGGCTCCTTTCACGGTTTATATTGGATGGTCTAATCTTATGGTATTTTATACAAAAAGTCAAGGCTCATTTTAGGAATTCCTGATTCATTGGGCTGCCGCAACGCCTTCTTCACGGCGCAGGCAGGAACCTCCGTCCCGTCCTGAAGCCGGAAAGCCTTCTGCTCCGGCGCGCGGACCGGTCCCATCAGATTCCCCTGATGAAGGGGGCTGGATGACCCTGGAAGAGCAGATTGACTTCCTGCGCAAGTTCTGGTATGGTTGTCTCAGGCGCAAAGGCGCAAAAACGGCATAAGGGCGGGGGTTTTATGGCTGCGTTTCAGGAACAGGTTGTGTACCAGATTTATCCCAAGTCGTTCCGGGACAGTAACGGCGACGGCATTGGCGATCTGCGGGGCGTAACGGAGAAGCTGGATTACATCCGTTCTCTCGGCGCGGACTATATCTGGCTCACCCCTTTCTTCCCTTCTCCCCAGCGGGATAACGGCTATGATGTGGCGGATTACTGCGCGGTAGACCCCATGTTTGGCACCATGGAGGACATGGAGGAATTGCTTCAGGAAGCCAGCGCGCGCGGGATCGCCCTGATGCTGGATATGGTGTTTAACCATACCTCCACTGCCCACCGCTGGTTTCAGCGGGCTTTGGCAGGGGAAAAGCAATATCAGGATTATTATTTTTTCCGGGACGGTACCCCGGATGCTCCTCCCACCAACTGGCAGTCCAAGTTCGGCGGCAGTGCCTGGGCATATGTGCCCGAATTGGGCAAATGGTATTTGCATCTGTTCGATGTGACCCAGGCGGATTTGAACTGGGAGAATCCGACGGTCCGGGAAGAGCTGAAAAAGGTGATTCGATTCTGGCAGGGTAAGGGCGTAAAAGCCTTCCGGTTTGATGTCGTGAATCTGATTTCCAAGCCGGACGTCTGGGAGGATGATCCCTCCGGCGATGGACGGCGGTTTTATACCGACGGGCCCAGGGTCCATGCGTATATTCAGGAGCTGGTGCGGGATACGGGGCTGTCGGAAGCGGTGACGGTGGGCGAAATGAGCTCCACCTCCCTGGCGCATTGCCTGCGCTATACCCAGCCGGAAAACGGGGAACTGTCGATGGCCTTCCATTTCCATCATTTGAAGGTGGATTATAAGGATGGAGATAAATGGCAGCTTCAGCCGCCTGACCTCTCCCGGCTGCGGGAGCTGTTTGATACCTGGCAAACCGGCATGGCGCGGGGCGGCGGATGGAGCGCGCTTTTCTGGTGCAATCATGATCAGCCCCGTATCGTTTCCCGGTTGGGTGATGACCGGCGCTGCTGGAAGGAAAGCGCCAAAATGCTGGCGCTGTGTCTGCATCTGATGCGCGGCACGCCCTATATTTATCAGGGCGAGGAGCTCGGGATGACAAACGCCTGTTTCGATCGCATCGAGGATTACCGGGACGTGGAAAGCATTAACTATTACCGCATTCTCTCCTCCTCCGGCCTGAGCCATGAGGATGTGATGGACCGGCTTCAGGCGCGCTCCCGGGATAACAGCCGCACACCGATGCAATGGAGTGCCGGCCCCTGCGCCGGATTCAGTTCCGGACACCCCTGGATTCCGCTTTCCCACGGAAGGCGGGAGGCCAACGCGGAAGCGGAAGAACAGGATCCTCTCTCCATCCTCTCTTTTTATCGCCGGCTTATTGCCCTGCGAAAATCGCGGCCCGTTATCGGAAAAGGCGGCATTCGTTTCCTGTTCCCGGATGAACCGGGTGTGATTGTCTATGAGCGTACGTCAGATACCGAAACGCTGCTTGCGGCCTGTAATTTTACCAGTGAAGAACGCATTCTGCCTCTTTCCGGAGAGTGGGCTTCCGCCGAGCTCCTGCTCGACAGCTACGAGCAGCCTCCGGAAATCGCCTTCCATTCCCTGCGTCTGAAGCCCTTTGAGGGCTGCGCGCTGTTAAAGGGCTGAATCATCCATTCTTCTGTTCCGCAGTCCTCATATGAGAATGGCCCCGTGGAGTGAAGAAGCCAAAATCTACTGTGGCTTTGCACAGCAATTAGTGCGGTTCCCCCTCCGCTCCTTTTCTTTCCAGATGCGTTAGTCACTTTTTTCTTGAGCACACTTTGAAGAAAGGGGACAAAACAGCCTTGTCTCGTAAGCTCTGCTGACTTTTGTCCCTTTGCAACCCTCTCCTGAGATACTCAAAAAAAGGATTATTCATTCTATATACATATATCTATCTTATAGAAGTCTTCGACTAAGGGACAAAAGTCCAGAAGCGTTAATCCATAAGTGGAGTTTTCCCACCCGACTAATAAAATCTCGACGGAA
>CADBTC010000138.1 GCA_902797445.1 uncultured Eubacteriales bacterium
GATCGGAAACCTGCTGGGCGCGGTGCTTCCTTTTTCTACGGAAGGGATCGCGTTTTCCATGACGGCCCTGTTCATCGCGTCGTTTACAGAGCAGTGGCTGACCGCAAAGGACCATGTTCCCGCCCTGGTCGGCCTTCTGGGGACGCTTCTGTGCCTGTTTGTCTTTGGAAAGGAAAACTTTCTGATCCCCGCGATGCTGCTGATTACGGGACTTTTAACCATCCTTCGCCGCCGAAAGGAGGCTGCGTTATGAAATCAGCCCTCCTCATTGCGGCCATGGCCATCGTCACGATTCTGCTGCGGGCGCTGCCTTTTCTCCTGTTCCGGAAACAGACGCCAGCGTATATATCTTATCTTGGAAGGGTATTGCCGCCCGCAATCATCGGCATGCTGGTGGTCTACTGCCTCAAGGATATGACGCCTTCGCTGCCTCCCTTCGGACTGCCGGAGATGATCGCCGCAGCATGCGTGGTGATCATACAGGCATGGAGACGCAGCGCGCTTCTCAGCATTTTATCCGGGACGGTGCTCTACATGGCACTTGTTCAACTGGCATTTTGACGGGGAGCGGGGAACTGTTTTTTAAAAGATACACGCTTTGCCAATCGGACGCGGGCATCTTTGATCAGCTTTTTTCCTCCGGCCGGGTGCCGTTCCGGTATTCACCGGGGGTGCATCCGACCGCTTTTTTGAAACTCCGGGAAAAATGGGCGACGTCGGAGAAGCCGACGGCATCCGCCACCTCGTGAATGCGGCGGGCCGGATCCATCAGCAGCTTCTGCGCCTTTTCGATGCGCATGCTGCCCAGAAGATCGAAAAAGCTCTGGCCGGTTTCCCGGTTCAGGAGCTTGGAAAGATGCCACTGACTGACGTAGACATGATTCGCCACGTCGCTGAGGGACAGGTGCTGCAGCCCGCAGTTTTCCCGCATGAAGGACAGGGCGGCCTGCACGATGAAATTGCCCGCCGCGCGATCCTCCTTTTCAGCCTGCTCTCCGGCGGGGGCGGCGTCCAGCCGCCTTGCCATTTCGCGCACCGCTTCCTCCAGCTCGTCCATCCGGCTGGGTTTGAGCAGGTATCGGCACACGCCCAGGTTCAGGGCCTGGCGGGCATAATCAAAGTCCCGGTAGGCCGTCAGGACGGACATCTGCATCCTCGGGTATTCACTGCGCAGGGCGGCCAGCATCGTCAGTCCGTCCATGTTCGGCATGCGGATATCCGTCAGCACAATATCCGGACGCAGCTCGCGGATCAGCGCCAGGCCGCCTGCCCCGTCGTAAGCGGTACCGGCCACCTGGCACCCAAGCTTTTCCCAGTCCACCACCGTGGACAGGCCCCGGATGATCAGCCGCTCATCGTCCACCAAAACCACCCTGTACATTTCTTCCGCCTTCCTTTCAGCTCCCGAAGGGGTTCAGCGCCATGACGGTGACCCAGCATTCCTCTGCGGTCATCTGGCCAGCGGCCACGGCGGGGATGCATTCCAGCAGCCAGGTTTCCCGGGCGCGCTGGTTCATCGCGTCTTGCAGCGGACCGATCATTTTTCGGCCCTTTGCCATTTCCTCGGCTGAAACCAGCAATTCGCCGCCGACGCCGACATAACCCAGCCGCCGCAGGCTGTCCTCGCGCGTCAGGGCCCTGAGAAGCGCGACAGCAGCGTCCCTCCGCGGGCTGTTCCAGGCCCTGCGGGTCAGGTAGAATCCCATGGACACTCCGCCGATATAGCATTCCGCGCTGCCCTCTCCGTATCGTTTCGGCATGGGCAGGACCCGGGTGGTCTCCATGCTCTCCGGGGGAAGGGAAGGAGCCAGCCAGCTGCCGTCAAACTGCATGGCGGCTTTTTTTGTGCGGAAAAGTGCGGTGGCCGCGCTTTCATAGGTGGCGCCCGCGTTGTCCGCAAAGGCGTGCATCTCGTACAGATCCCGGATCAGATCCATTGCGCGGTACCAGGAGGCCGGAACCTCCGATACGCTCCGGGGCCGGGCGGCAAGCTCTTCGGGGGTTGCGCAGGCCAGCAGGCAGAACTCCGCCAGATAGTGGGGAATGTCGGACAGGGATACGGCGATGGGAATGACGCCGTTTTCCCGGAAAATCTCGATCGCCCGCAGAAAGCTTTGCCAGTCTGTCGGCAGAGGCGCTCCGCAGCGCTTAAACACGTCGGTGTTGACATACAGGCCTTCCCAGAAACCGCGCACCGGTACAGCGTACACCTGGCCGTCCTTTTCGCGGAGCGCTTCGCTTTCCGGCAGGGGATCACCCGCACAGGCTGCGTTGATCTCGGAAAGCGGAACCACCCGGCTCAGGATCGGCGCCGAATCGGCTCCGGCGGCAAAAAAGAACAGCACATCCGGTTCGTTGCCCGCGGCGAAATCCTGAAGGACCGACGTTTTCCAGGCTTCATCGCTGGGGGCGGAGGCATCCGACACGGTGTTGCCGGTCTGAGCCTCATAGGTGTTCAGGATATCCACATATGCCTCGGCGGCGGGGTCGGCTCCGGCAAAGGAGCTGACTGTACGAAGGGTCATGCCCTGTGCACAGGCAGTGAACGAGCAGAGGAAAAGACAAAAAGCCAGCGCGCCCGCGGCTGCCCGCAGGATGCGCCGGGCGGCTGACTGCTCCCGATTTCCCGCCTTTTCCCGTTTGATCCAACCAGTCTGCTGGTTCCGGCTGTCAAGCATGTCCTGTGTCCTCCCTGTTTTCCGGTTAAAACGCGTGCCGCGGCTTCCCGGTCTATGACACCTGCCGCGGAATATCCATCCGCACCAGAGTCCGGCCGTCCGCGCCGCTGGAAACCTCAATTCGGGCCAGCCCGCTGTAGATCAGCCGCAGCCGTCCCGCGATGTTGGCCAGGCCCAGATGGCTGCCGGCGCCGGTCTCACCCCGCAGCGCCGCATCGATTTTTTCCCGGTCCCGGGGATCAATCCCCCTGCCGCTGTTGCGAACGTCGATCCGCACGCAGCTGCCCATATTCCGGCAGACCAGGTCGATCTCCCCGCCGCCCGCCGGCGCGATGCCGTGCTCCACCGCGTTTTCGAGGACCGGCTGCAGCGTTAGCAGCGGCACGGGGCAGTCCCGCGCTTCCTCCTCCGCTTCCATCCGCACGGTCAGGCTGTCGCCAAAGCGCTGCTGTACAAAGTAGATATAAGCACCGGCGACCTCGATTTCCTCGCTCAGGGGAACCATTCGCCGGTCCTGCCGGGCCATGCTGGCGTCCAGCAGCACGCTCAGCTTGCCCACCATGGCGGGAATGACCTCGGACTTTTCAATCCGGGCCTCCCAGTTAATGGCCTCCAGGGCATTGTTGATGAAGTGCGGATTGATCCGGCTCTGCAGCGCCCCGATCTGGGCGTCCTTCAGGGCCAGCTCTTCCTTGTAGGTTTTGTCGATCAGCTCCTCGATCCGCTGCGACATGCGGGAAAAAGCGCGGCCCAGCTCGCCTAGCTCATCGTTGCCGCGCATGGGCACGGTCACACCCAGCTCGCCGTTTTCGATGCGGCGCGAAGCGCTGGAGAGCAGTGATACCGGCCGGATGATCCGCCGGCTGACATAGAAGCCCAGGAGCCCCAGAATCGGAATCAGCAGCAGATAAACCGCAAGGCTCAGCATCCGGAATTCATAGTCCTCCCGGTACAGCTCACGGCCGTCCATGGTCAGCAGCATCTCCAGCGTATCGTCATCCGTATCCGCACGCATCCCGCAGCGGACCTCGTCTCCCTCCGCGGAAAGATACGGAGCCCACTTCTCCCATCCGTCCTCGTCTCCGGCTCCGTCCAGCCGCAGCCGCAGCGTACCGTTCCAGCGTTTCGCCAGAGAGATCAGGGGTTCAAAAAAGGCGTTCCTGCTGATGCCGATCACCAGCATGCCGTACCGCTGCATCTGCAGATCGACCATGTTGCGCACCAGATAAATCCGGCCGTCCTCCTGCAGAAAACGGTTCGCGGTATCCAGCGTCTCACCCAGAAGCAGCGTATCGCGCTGCATTCCGTTCAAAAACCGCATGGCCTCCTCGTACCCGGTCCGCGTGGAGATGAAAAGCTCCGGCCGGCTGACGGGGAAGAAGGCCGCGAAGGTGCACAGGCTGTCCCGGCTGTACTTCCGCTCCATATACGCCCGGGAGACCCGGAGGTATTCCGACTCGATCACCTCGCCGGTTTTCCACCTGTCATAGGCGGAGGCCAGTTCCCCGTCATAGATCGCTTCGCGCCCCAGCGCTACCGCGTGATCCAGATGCTGCATCGTCTGCGTCCAGGCATGCTCGACGCCCGCGGCCAGCGCGGCTTCGGTCCGCTGCCGCATGCCGGAAAGCAGCGCCCGGGTGAAAAAGCCCAGCAGCGCTGTCGGAATGAGATAGCACAGCAGCATTATGGCTATCACCTGAAACCGCAGCGAGCTGATCCCGGCATGCCTTTCTTTCTGACTGTGCCTGGCTTCTTCGTGCTCCATTCTTCTCGCCCCGCTTTCCCGGCTGTTCTGTGCCGCCGAAACAGGCACGCCCGCTTCCGGCGGGCGGTGCCGTCCAGATCTTTCCCGGCGGCCGGCACGCGCGGTCCGTCCCGCCGGCGCTCCGCTTTTTCGCCGTCTTTTTCTCCGCTTAAGACGGAACCTTCAGTCCGGCAAATTCCGCGAAGATCCGGGCCAGCTTCTCAGCCCGCTCCTCCGTGCGGTCCTCGGCGAAGATGCGAACCCGGGGCTCCGTGCCGGAAAAGCGCAGAATCACCCAGGCGCTTTCGAAATAGACCTTGCATCCGTCCAGATAGCTGACCTTCTGCACAGGATCAGGGAAATGAGGCAGGCAGCGGTCTGTCAGAACCAGCTTCTCGATCCGCGCGCGATCCTCCAGGGTCAGGGCCCAGTCCTTTTCCGCCATGTGCATTTCGCCGTAGCGGTCATACAGCTCCTGCAGCAGCACGCTCAGGGGCTTTCCGGTGACACACAGCATCTCGACCAGCAGGCTGCCGGCATACAGGCCGTCCTTTCCGGAGATATGCCCCCGCACGGTGAGCCCGCCGGAGGATTCTCCGCCGATCAGGGCCTGATGGGTGTCCATCGCCTCGGAGATGTGCTTAAAGCCTACCGGTACCTCCCAGCATTTCTGACCGTGGCTTTCGGCCACCCGGTCCAGCAGGTGGGTCGTGGCCAGGTTGCGGACCGCGTCTCCCCGCCATCCCTTGTATTCCAGGAGATAGGCATACAGAAGGGCCAGAATCTCGTTGGGAGAGATATAGTGCCCTTTTTCGTCGATGATGCCCAGCCGGTCCGCGTCGCCGTCGGTGGCGATGCCCACGTCCGCATGATGCTCGCTGACGGCGGCCTGCAGATCCGCCAGCGTGTCCGGATTGGGGGCGGGCAGATGGCGCCCGAAGAAGGCATCGTGCCGGTCGTTGATCACATCCACGTCGCACCGGGCGGTATACAGCAGGGTCATCAGCCCCGTCACGCCCACGCCGAACATCGGATCCAGCACCACCCGGGGCCTTCTCCTGCGGATTGCGGCGATGTCGATCTGGGAAAGAATGGCATCCAGGTATTCGTCCCGCGGGTCGATATAGGTCAGCATCCCCGCTTCCCGGGCTTTGTCAAAGTCCATTGTGCGGATCTCTTCCGGCCGGATCGCGTTGGCTTCCGCCTGAATCGCCTGCGTTACGTCCTCCCGGGCGTCCCGGCCGCCCCGGGTGAACAGCTTGATCCCGTTATAAATGGCCGGGTTGTGGCTGGCGGTGATCATCGCACCGTAATCCAGCCCCAGGTTTTTCACGGTGAACATGACCTGCGGGGTAGGGCAGGACAGGTTCACAAACAAAACCCTGACTCCTTCTCCGGTCAGCGTCTCGGACAGCCAGATGCACGCCTCGCGGCTGAGAAAGCGCCGGTCATATCCCACGGCGATGCCGCGCGCGGCGCAGCCCTCGCGAATCATGCGCCGGGCGACAGCCGCCCCGACCCGCTGGATGTTTTCACGGGTAAAACCGTCGCCGATCACGGCCCGCCATCCGCCGGTACCAAAGGTAATCATGTGTTTTCACACTCCTTTCCCATTATCACCTCTACCAGATGCTGACCGGATCCGAATGCCGGGATTCGGTCAGCTGTCTCGCCGTCCACCCGGATCTGCGCGACGCCCTTCTGGACGTGCGCGGGGTTTTGGACCCGGATATCGTATTCCGCCCCCCGCCATCTGCGCAGCGCGGTAAATCCATCCCAGGCGGCCGGGATGCATGGATCCACGGTCAGCCGGTCAAATTCGGGCCGGATGCCCAGCATATATCGGGTCGCGGCAAAGTAAGCCCAACCGGAGGACCCGGTCATAAAGGGGTGTCTCGCCCGGCCGAAAGCGGTATGATCCCGCCCCATGATGAACTGGCAGTAGGAGTAGGGTTCGGCCTGGCGGATCTCCATCCGGTCGTTCTGGTTTTCGGGCAGCAGCGCCTGATAGAATTTCATGGCCCGGTCCCCTCTGCCCAGCATGCATTCGGCGACCCAGGCCCAGGGGTTGGGATGGCTGAAGATGGCGCCGTTCTCCTTGACGCCGGGATAGACCCGGGATACGAACCCGATGCCGTCGTCCACGGTGGTAAAGGAAGGCGCGTTCAGCATCAGGCCGTAGGGGGTGTACAGATATTCGTCCACCGCGTCCATGCATTTCAGGCCCTGCTCTCGGGTACCTGCCTGCGAGATGACCGCCCAGGTGTTGCTTTCCATATGCACCAGGCCTTCCGCGGCGGTATGGGAACCGATGGCCCGGCCGTCGGCCGTGAACCCCCGCAGCCACCAGGCCCCGTCCCACAGCTCACGCTGGCAGGTTTCGATCATGCGCTGCATCTTCGCCCGATAGGTATCCGCGTCCTGCTGCCTGCCTGTGTGCTCCGCGGCGTCCACAAAGTGCCGGGTGGCCCAGATCAGCAGGAAAGCGACCATGGCGCTTTCTCCGCCGCCCAGGTTCAGGCAGTCGTTCCAGTCGGCCCGCAGCCCCTTTGTCACCCCGTGGGCACCGGTCTGGGAATAGGAAAAGTCCAGCGACCGCTTCAGGTGCTCCCACACGGTGGCCTCTCCGCCGTCGGCAAAGGGAATGACCTGGTCCAGAAAGCCGGTATCCCCGCTTTCGCGCACATTCTCTATGACCGCGGGAATCAGCCACAGCGCATCGTCGGCGCAGGTGTCCTTCAGCCCGTGGATCATGTGCGCCCGATCGGGCACGGGCACCACCGTCGGCGATTTGAAGGATGCCTCCTTCCGGGCCTCAAACCACGCCGGATCAAACAGGTGCAGTCCGTAGCCCATGGAGGTCTGTCCGTGCAGGAGCTGGACCAGCCGCCGGCGGCAGCCCTCCGGCTCGGCGTGGGGGATGCACATGGCATCCTGGGCTGTATCCCGGTACCCCAGCCCGGTGCGCCCCCCCACCTCAATAAAGGAAGAAAAACGCGAGAAAAGCACGTTGATCTCGCTTTGATACAGATTCCAGATATTCAGCGACCGGTTCATGTTTTCATCCGGCGTCCGCACCTGCAGGGCATTCAGCTTTTCGCCCCACCAGCTTTTCAGCTCCGCGAAGGCCCGGTCGCACGCCGGCTGCGGATAGCGGGAGCGGATTTCGGCGGCCGCTTTTTCGTCCCCCGTGCCCAGGTAGAACAGCACCCGCTTCTCCTCTCCCGGTGCCAGGGTGATGCCCTTTTCCAGGGCGCCGCAGGGGTTTCCGCCCAGCTCTGTCGATCCGCTGAGGGTGCCCCGGATGACGCCTTCCGGATCCGACTCGGTATGATACGCCCCCAGGAAGGCATCCCGCACGCCGTCAAAGCTGTCCGGCGCAAAGTCCCCGGTGAAGAACTGCCAGCTGTTCTCTTCATAATGCAGTTCGCAGAGCACGGCTCCGTCCCGATAATGGGACCCGGCGGCATACAGGCTCATCTGAAAGTTCTGGTTGTCCATGTCGATATGGTGGAAGGAAAATTCTACATAGCCAAAGACACGCAGCTTTCGGGGCCGGTCGGACAGGTTGCGGATGCGCACGTCGAAGATCTCCACCGGCGTCTGTCCCTCCGGTTCCCGGGGTATGAACAGGGTTTCCGAGGCCGATATGCCCCGATAGTCACAGCTGAAGGCGGAATATCCCAGCCCGTGGCGGCAGGTATACCGGGCCTGCTCCAGGGGCTTGCCCACCGGCTGCCAGCTGAGGGACCAGTAATCCCCGTCTTCCTCATCCCGCAGATACACGTAGTGGCCGGGCCGGTCCAGGGGTACGCCGTTGGGGCGGAAGCGGGTGATCCGGTGAAACTGGGGCGTGTCCAGCCAGCAGTATCCGCCCGCGTTGTGGGAGATCACCGCGCCCATGCGCTGCGTGCCCAGATAATTGGTAAAGGAAACGGGTACATCCACCCGATCCGTCACGTATTCCCGCGCCGCGTCGTCAAAGTAGCCG
Organism: uncultured Eubacteriales bacterium; assembly: GCA_902797445.1. Lineage (GTDB taxonomy): Bacteria > Bacillota > Clostridia > Christensenellales > Aristaeellaceae > Aristaeella. Next base: position 8,414 of record CADBTC010000138.1, read on the forward strand.
TATCTCATATGTGCATCCTCCGTCTGTCCGATTTTCATTTTAATCTTATCAGAAGGAAAAAACAAGAGAAAGGAACGGGCATGTGTTTTTTTGTCTCTTCTTGGCGTTATGACAAAAAAGGGAGGCGGGGAACAGCACAACCACAGACAAGAAAGCACAAGAAGAAACGATGCATTTTCCCTGTCGGAAAATTATAATAAAGTCACCAAATCGAAAGGGTGATTCAAAGTGACACGGCTGCAGACCCCGCGCCGCAGACAGGGCGCCGGCAAGACCTTCTGGCTGACCACCATGATGCTGCCGGTCACCGTTTGGCTGCTCCTGATCCGCTATCTGCCCATGTTCGGGATCGTGATGTCCTTCCTGGATTACCGCCTTCCCACCCGCAAGATGCCCTTTCCGCGGAACCTGCTGCACAGCGACTGGGTGGGCCTGAAAAACTTCCGGTTTCTGTTTACCCAGGAAAGCGTCAATATGATCCGCAACACCATCGGATACAACGCGCTGTGGATTGTGCTGGGGCTGCTGATTGCGGTCACCTTCGCGATCATGATGAGCGAGCTGACGCGGAAGTTCCTCGCAAAAACCTACCAGACGATGATGTTCTTTCCGTATTTTCTCAGCTGGGTCGTGGTGTCCTACTTCCTCTTCGCCTTCCTGGATCCGACCAACGGCATGCTGGTGCGGGCGCAGAAGGCGGCGTCCGGAACGGCCGTGGACTGGTACAACACCCCCGCATACTGGCCGCTGATCCTGACGATCTGTTCGATCTGGAAAAACACCGGCTATTCCACGGTGCTTTACCTTTCCGCCATCACCGGCATCGACCGCAGCCAGTACGAGGCCGCGGCAGTGGACGGGGCCACCAAATGGCAGCAGACCCTGCACGTCACCCTGCCCCATCTGCGGCCCATGATCGTGATCCTGCTGATCATGAACGTGGGGAAGATCTTCAACGCGGATTTCGGCCTGTTCTGGTCGGTGCCCATGAATTCGGCGCCCCTTTATCCTGTGACCCAGGTCGTGGATACCTACGTTTACCGGGCCTATACCTCCACGGGCAATGTGGGCATGAGTACGGCGGCCGGTTTCCTGCAAAATCTGGTGGGCTTTGTCTGTATCATGGCGGCCAACGGAATTGTCCGCCGCCTGGATCCGGACAGCAGCCTGTTCTGACCCTGCGAGGAGGAAAGCGCGATGTCCAATGTTGCCGCGAACCCAAAGCTGAAGCGGATGAAGGCGCAGCGACTCAACCAGATCAGCCGGCCGGCCGAAGCGGTTCTGCACATGATCCTGGGGCTGTTTGCCCTGTGCTGCATCATTCCCTTCCTGTTCGTCATCGTGATCTCCTTTTCCGCCGAGGACAGCATCTCGCGCATCGGCTATTCCTTTCTTCCGGCCGCTTGGTCCCTGGATGCCTACCGCCAGGTGCTCAGCCTGGGGGACGCCCTCTGGCGCAGCTATTTCAACAGCTTTCTGATCACCGTGGTGGGAACCCTGATCAGCGTGGCCATGTGCGTACTCTATGCCTACCCCCTGTACCGGAAGGATTACCGCTTCCGCGGATTTTTCACCTTCCTCAGCTTCTTCACCATGATCTTCGGCGGCGGCCTGATCCCCACCTATATCATCTGCAAGAACCTGCTGGGTATGAGCAACAACTATTACGCCCTGATCGTGCCGATGCTGGTCAGTCCCTTCCACATCATCGTCATGCGGACCTTCTTCCAGTCCTCGGTTCCCTTTGACCTGATCGAGGCGGCGACCATCGACGGCAGCGGGGAGTATTCCACCCTGATCCGCATTATCCTGCCCATCGTCAAGCCGGGCATCGCCACCATCGCCCTGCTGACCGCCCTGGGCTACTGGAACGAATGGTTTCTCTGCCTGCTTTATGTGACGGACAGAAACCTCTATCCGCTGCAGTACCTGCTGATGGAGATGCAGCGGAACGCGGAATTCCTGGCCAGAAACTCCTCAATGATCGGGGCCGCCGGCGCGGAGGCGATCCGCACCCTGCCCAGCCAGACCATGCGGATGTCGGTCGTCGTCTTCATCGTACTGCCCATCGCCTGTGCCTATCCCTTCTTCCAGCGGTATGTGGTCGCCGGCCTCACCGTAGGCTCGGTGAAAGGCTGAGCGTTTCTTTCCCCTTTGGTAAGAACAGCGGCAGTTCGTCCGCTGCTTACAGATACATTTATACTATTTTAAAATGGAGGGTTACATCATGAAAAAGTTTCTTGCGCTGATCCTGGCCGTCCTGATGCTGCTGGCGATGATGCCCGCGATGGCGGATGCGCCCGTGGAAATCACCATGCTGCTGGAAGGCAACAACGTCACCGATGACGCCGCCGTGCTGGAGAAGCTGAACGCTTACCTGACGGACAAGATCGGTGTCACCATCAAGCCCACCTGGGGAACCTGGGGCAACTTCGACGAGCTGGCCCGCAATGCCGTCAACACCGGCAGCGACGAGTATGACATCCTGTTCACCTGCTCCTGGACGTCCAACGAATACGCCACCTATGCCAAGAAGGGCGCCTATGTCCGCCTGGACGATCCCGAGGACGACCTGCTGACCGCCTACGGCGCGGAGCTGCGGACCGTGCTGCCCGAGCTGCTCTTTGAAGGCGCGATGACCGAAGGCCCCGACGGGGAGAAGGGCATCTATGCCGTGCCTGGCTTCAAGGACTTCGCGACCATGAACACCTGGGACGTGAACGTCACCCTGCTGGAAAAATACGGCTATACCCTGGAGGACGTGAAGAACGCGGGCTTCTACGGCTGGGGCGATATTTTCGCCAAGGTCAAGGCCGGCGAAGAAGCGGAAGGCAAAACCTTCTATCCCTTCATCTTCGAAGGCGCGGTGGCCGAGCGCAATGTCAACCTGACCCCCATCGTCTCCGGCGACGCCAACAGCCTGCTGAGCTATTACATGAATCCCGAGGACGCCGCGCAGCCCGGCCCCGAAGGCATCAAGCTGCTGAACAAGTATGCCACCCCCGAGTTTGAGAAGTTTGCCCGCCAGATGCGCGAATACTACCTGGCCGGCTACATCGATCCCGCCATCGCCATCGGCGAAACGGCCACCGATACCTGGCGTAACGCCCAGAACACCGCCAACTACCTGATCTCCTCCGAAGTTTCCCTCTACGGCTACGAGTACACCACCTCCGAAGCCCGCGGCATCCAGGTGGCCTACCTGATGACCACCGACGCCCCTTACATCGACAACACCTCCGTGCAGGGCGCCATGATGGCCATTTCCGCCAACAGCGCGCATCCCGAAGAGGCCATGAAGTTCCTGAACCTCCTCAACACCGACGCCTATGTGATGACCCTGCTGAAATACGGCGTGGAAGGCGTTCACTACAATCTGAACGACGCCGGCGAGGCCGAGTTCGTGGCCGACGCCCGCAGCACCTATTCCCCCTGGACCAACGGCCTGGGCAATGTCACCCTCCTGCCGCCCCAGAAGGGCCAGGGCGCTGACTTCCAGCAGAAGTTCGCCGAGTTCTACGCCGGCTCCAAGAAGCTGCCCATCTACGGC
>CADBTC010000139.1 GCA_902797445.1 uncultured Eubacteriales bacterium
AGGATCGCGAAGCCCTGATAGGGGGTGCCGTCCGCGGTGGTGGGATTTGCGGCCAGGAACCGCTCGATCAGGTCAAAATACTCGTTCAGCGTGGTGGGAACCTGGTAGTTGTTCCACGCGATGACCTGCTTCTGGATGAAGAAGGCGGGGCCGTTGCAGTAGTTCTGGATCTGCGCGTTGTAGTTGATGCCGTAGTTCGGGATGATGAACAGCTCGCCGTCGTCCGTTAGCAGCTGCTTGATCCGGTCATCCGTGTAGATGTGCTTGTACAGGTTCGGGGTTTTCTCCTCGCTGATGTAGGGCAGCAGATCGATCAGCACGCCAGCGTTCTCCAGCGTCTCGGCACTGTTGCCGCCGTCGAAGAGATCCGGATAAACCTCGTCCGCGATCTTCAGACCCAGGGTCTCGTCCAGGTTCCCGGCCAGGAACTCGAACTCGAACTTGATGCCGAACTGCTCTTCGATCATCTTGTAAATCTTGTTGTCATCAGTGGGCTGATCGCCTGGATCGCCGCGGAAAACGGTTACCGTCCAGGGTTCGGGAGTTCCCTCCGCCACGGCAGCGGGGATCATTGCCAGCAGCATCATGGCCGCCAACAGCAACGCCAACATTTTCTTCATGTTTTTTCCCTCCGTTATTTATTTGGACGCCTTTGACGTCCTTTCGATGGCATCATTATGCGGGAAAATACAGGAAGAAACAATGTATAATCCGGTAAAGTATGCGCAATTCTTGCTTTCTTCTTGCTTAAAAATTGCAATGACTTGTGGGCTATGGTCAGTTTTTGCCGTGTTTTTTTCATTTTTGCGAAAGAATGCCGAAAGGAGGCGGCCGCGGCAGCCGGCGGGCGATGTTTGCGCAATGCGAACATCCATACCGCGACAGCCGGTCTGCGCACACCGCGAACGGAAACGCCGCCGAAGGGCGGCCCCTGTTTTTCCGCTGTCTTTCCTTGAATTTTATCCGGCATATTACTATAATGTTGCATATTGCTGCTGCCCGCATGGACACACGGACACCGCGGACAGGAGAAGGGGGAGAAGCGGTATGATCGCCTTTGACCGGAAGAACAATCTGCTGATGCAGAACAAGTATCAGTATTCCCTGCAGGATGTGGAGGAGCCCAACCTGTATCGGGAGATTTTTGACTATGAACACATCCCGAAGATTTCGTTCAACATGCGCCATGTGCCCATGAGCGTGCCGGATGAAATCTGGATGACGGATACCACCTTCCGGGACGGGCAGCAGTCCGTCAGCCCCTTTACGCCCAAACAGATTCTGCACCTGTTTAAGCTCATGAGCCGGCTGGGGGGTCCCAAGGGGATGATCCGGCAGAGCGAGTTTTTCCTGTACACGAAAAACGACCAGGAAGCCCTGCATCTCTGCCAGGACGCGGGGCTGAAGTTCCCGGAGATTACCACCTGGATCCGGGCCAACGAGAAGGATTTCGAGCTGGTGAAGCAGGCGGGGGTCCAGGAGACCGGGATCCTGGTTTCCTGCAGCGACTATCATATTTTCAAAAAGATGCATCTGACCCGGGGTCAGGCCATGGAAAAGTATCTGGGGATCGTCAAGGCCGCCCTGGATCGGGGGATCAAGCCCCGGTGCCACTTTGAGGACATCACCCGGGCGGATTTTTACGGGTTCGTCCTGCCCTTCGCGGAGCAGCTGATGAACCTGAGCCGGGAAAGCGGGATTCCCATCAAGATCCGGGCCTGCGATACCATGGGCTTCGGGGTCAGCTATCCCGGCGCGGCCCTGCCCCGGAGCGTGCCGGGTATCGTATACGGCCTGAGCCACTACGCCATGGTGCCCTCGGAGCAGCTGGAATGGCACGGACACAACGATTTTTACAAGGTCGTGACCAACGCGGCCACCGCCTGGCTCTACGGATGCTCCAGCGTCAACTGCACGCTGCTGGGCATCGGGGAGCGGACGGGGAACTGCCCCATGGAAGCCATGGCCATCGAGTATCAGTCCCTGCGGGGAGACGACGGCGGCATGGATCTGACGGCGGTGACGGAAATCGCGGACTACATGGAGCGGGAGATCGGCATCGAGATCAGCCCCCGGCAGCCCTTCGTGGGCCGGCACTTTAACGTGACCCGGGCGGGCATCCACGCCGACGGTATGCTCAAGGACGAGGAGATCTATAACGCCTTCGACACGACGAAGATCCTGAACCGGCCGGCGGCCGTGGCGGTGGACAGCCGCGGCGGAACCGCGTCCATCGCCCACTGGTTGAACAGCTATTTCCGCCTGACCGGGGATAATACGGTGGACAAGACGGATCCGCTGATCGTTTCCATGCGGGAGCAGGTGGACGCCCTGTACGCCGAAGGGCGCACCACGGTTATGGGGGATGAGGAGCTGGAGGTCATGGTCCGGCGGTACGACGTCGACCGGTATGAGCGGCTGCTGTTCCACAAGGGAAAGTAAAAACGAACGCATTTCAATGAGGAGATCGAAACATGCGCTATGACGAAATGAGCCGGGAAGAGCAGACGCAGGAGCTGGAAGCGCTGAAAAAGGAATACCGGAAGATGCAGAAGCTGGAGCTTCACCTGGACATGAGCCGGGGAAAGCCCTGCCATGAGCAGCTGGATCTGAGCATGGGGATGATGGACGTGCTGAATTCCGAATCCGATCTGAACTGCGAGGACGGGACGGACTGCCGGAATTACGGCCAGCTGACAGGCATCGAGGAAGCCCGGGAGCTGCTGGGGGACATGATGGAAAACAACCCCAACGACATCATCATCTATGGAAACTCCTCCCTGAACGTGATGTATGATACGGTAAGCCGGGCCTATACCCACGGCATCATGGGGAATACCCCCTGGTGCAAGCTGGATAAAGTGCAGTTTCTCTGCCCGGTCCCGGGGTACGACCGGCATTTCGCCATCACGGAGTATTTCGGCATCGGCATGATCCCAGTGCCCATGACGGAAACCGGGCCGGATATGAACATGGTGGAAAAGCTGGTGGCGGAGGACGAGAGCATCAAGGGCATTTGGTGCGTGCCAAAGTATTCCAACCCCAGCGGCATCTCCTACAGCGACGAGACCGTGCGCCGTTTCGCCCGGCTCAAGCCCGCGGCGAAGGATTTCCGGATCTTCTGGGACAATGCCTACGGCATGCATCACCTCTATGACGACCGGCAGGATTACCTGATCGAGATCCTGGCGGAATGCAAGCGGGCGGGGAACCCGGACCTGGTGTATAAGTTTGCCTCCACGTCGAAGATCACCTTCCCCGGCAGCGGCATCGCCTCCCTGGCCACCTCTCCGAACAATATGGAGGATATCCGCAAACAGCTGCGGAACCAGACGATCGGGCATGACAAGGTCAATCAGCTGCGGCATGTGCGCTTCTTCAAGGATATTCACGGCATGGTGGAGCATATGCGCAAGCACGCGGATATTCTGCGGCCCAAGTTCGAGATGGTGGAGGAGATTCTGGAAACGGAGCTGGGAGACAAGGGGATCGGAAGCTGGTCCAAGCCCCTGGGAGGATATTTTATCGGCTTCGAGAGCCTGCCGGGGTGCGCGAAGGAAATTGTGGCCCGGTGCAAGAAGGCGGGGGTGACGATGACCCCGGCCGGCGCCACCTGGCCCTACGGCAAGGATCCCATGGATACCAGCATCCGCATCGCGCCTACCTTTCCCCCGCTGTCGGACCTGGAGGAGGCGGCGCGGCTGTTCTGCCTGTGCGTGAAGATGGTGAGTCTGGAAAAGATGCTGGCGGAAGCGGGAAACTGATTCGGAATGCACGCGGCCGCAACGCGGCGCGGAGGGGAGAAACGGCATGCGGTACGGGATGCTGATCGCGGTGGAACGAGAGCTGAAGGCCTTCCTGGAAAGCGGGGAGGACATGCGGGAGGAGCAGGTTTGCGGGCGGACGGTGTACCGCAGCCGCATAGGGGGACACGAGATTTTTGCCCTGTGTTCCGGGTGCGGGGAGATTGACGCCGCGGCCGGAACCCAGCTGCTGATCGTGAAATACGGGTGCGAGGCGATGCTGAACTTCGGGGTGACCGGGGCGCTGGATCCCTCCCTGAAGGTGGAGGATCTGTTTGTGGTCCGGAAGGTCCGGCACTACGAGTTTGACACCTCGCCGGTGGACGACGTGATGCCGAACCAGTACGCCGAGTTTCCGGATCCCTTCATCCCGCTGGACGGCGCGCTGATCCGGAAGGCGAAGGCCGCGGTGCCGGAGATCCGGGAGACGGTCGCGGCCAGCGGCAGCCGGTTTGTGGCGGACCGGGCGGAGAAAATCCGGCTGCGGGAGCTGGGATGCCAGATCTGCGACATGGAAATCGCGGCCATCGCCCGGGTATGCTGGATGTGCGGGATTCCCTGCCTGTCCATCAAGTGCATCAGCGACACGTTTGAGGGCGGCGCCGGGGATTTTCAGACCAATGTGGCGCGCAGCGCCAGAGCGGCTTTCCGGGTACTGCGGGCGGTGCTCGAAAACTGACGGTTTTCCTCTTGCTCCCTTATGCTTCTTTATGGTATAATGCCCTTTGTGTTCCCAAAGGGATGATTTTTATAAGTACGAATGGAGTTGAGTTCTGATGCAGAAAAAAGCGCTGCTGGCACTGATGCTGGCGCTGACCCTGGTTTTGACCGGATGCACCCTGGTACAGAAGGATCCGGAAGTGGACAAGGCCCAGGCGATCCTTACCCTGGGGGATCAGGTGATCACCAAAGGGGAAGTGATGGAGGCCATGAATTACCAGCTGGAATACATGTCCTATCTGTATTCTCTCTACGGCTATGCCTATGATCCCGCCGATCCCGCGGCCATCGCGGAGGTTCGCAGCTCGGTCATCACCAGCATGAAAACCCAGATGGTCAAAACGGCCAAGATCGGGGAGATGGGGCTGGACAAGCTGACGGCGGAGGAAGAGGCGAAGATTCAGGCCGACGCGGAATCCGCTTATCAGAAAAATCTGGACTATATTATCTCCGACAACGAGGACCTGGCGAACCTGACGGAGGAAGAAAAGCAGGAAAAGGCGAAGGAACAGCTGACCTCCACGGGCTATACCATGGACAAGGCGCTGGAAGATGCCCGGACGACGCTGCTGGACGACAAGCTGCGCCAGGAGCTGATCAAGGATGTCCAGGTGACGGATGAGGATATCCAGAAGGAATACGACAGCAGGGTGGAATCCGCGAAGAGCACGTACGAGAACAACGCGGGGTCCTGGGCTTCAGCGGCCAACAACGGAACCTCTCCCCTGTATTACACGCCCGCCGGCGTCCGCTTTGTCAAGCAGATTCTGGTGAAGTTCACCGATGAGGATCAGGCAGCCATCACTGCGGCTGGCGAGAAGGTGACCGCGGCCCAGAGCGCGGTGACCGCGGCGGAATCCAAGGTCAGCGACGCCCAGACTGTCATGGATGACGAGAATGCCTCCGCGGAGGACAAGACGGCGGCGGAGGGCGACCTGAACGCCGCGAAGGAAGAGCTGGAGAAGGCTCAGAACGATCTGACCGCGGCTCAGGCGGAAGCCGACGCCGCCACGGAGACCGGCTTTGCGAATATCGACGCTGCGGCGGACGAGATTCTCGCGCAGATCGCCGAAGGCGCGGACTGGGATACCCTGATGGCCGAAAAGAACCAGGATCCGGGTATGCAGAGCGGGATCACCGCGGAGCGGGGATATGCCGTCAGCGCGGATATGACCAGCTTTGATGCCGCCTTCGTCCAGGCTGCCATGGCGCTGGAAAAGATCGGGGACGTATCCGGCAAGATCCGGGGCACCAGCTATGGATACTACATCATCAAGTATGTCGGCGACGCGGCGGAGGGCCCCATTGCGCTGGACGAGGTGAAAGAGACCCTGGAATCCTCCGTGCTGTCCACGAAGCAGAATGAAACCTATGACAAACAGATTCAGGACTGGGTTACCGAAATGGAGCCCCAGTTCAAAGAGAATCTGAAGGCGTTGGACGATTAATCCGAATCTCAAAGCCGGGGGTGCCGCCTGGATAAGCCGGCATCCCCCTTTTTCATTGAAACCGATAAGGAGAAAAGCATGTTTTTTGTTTCCGCAATCTGGAAACTGAAAGCCCGGACGGCCCTGAAAGGCAGGTGGCTGACAGCGCTGCTGATTGCGCTGAGTGTGAAACTGCCGGTCCTGCTGACCCAGGCCATCGCCTCCGCAACGGGAAACAGCCTGCAGGATATGATGGCGAACCTGACGATCAGGCTGGAGAGCGCGGCGAACAGGACGGATATAGCAGCCGTGCAGGAAACACTGGACGCCGGCCTGCAGCAGATCATGGCGGCCCGGGGCGCCTGGATCATGCAGGGCGTCCAGCTGCTGACGGCGCTGATGACCCCCTTCCTGACCCTTGGGATGATTCACTGGCTGCAGTCCCTGCTGCGCGGGGAGCCGGCCGGGGACGTCTCCGCCGTATTGAGCCGGGCCCGCCTGTTCGGCAAAGCCATCGGGCTGCGGCTGTACGTCGGGCTGCGGGTTTTTTTATGGATGCTGCCGGGACTGGCGCTGAACCTGCTGTCCCTGCTGCCGGTTCACCTGGCGGATCCCAGATCTCGGATGTCGGTGCTGTCGGCGGCGAATACGTCCCTTCAGATCACGAGCCTTGCTGCGATCGCTGCCGCCGTGCTGGGCGTTATGGCCCTGCTCAAATATGCTCTGGGGGATCAGATCCTGGCGGATCACCCGGAAAAGGGACCGATCCAGGCGGCAAAGGAAAGCAAAGCCATGATGCGCGGGAAACGGGGAACGCTGTTTTCGCTGTATCTGGGATTCCTGCTGTGGTATTTCCTGGAGATGATGGCTGTGAATCTGGCCGGCGCGCTTTTCGGCGCTGTCATCGGGACCATGGTGGGGATGCTGTGCTCCCTGGCGCTGGATGTGTATCTGCGGGCCTCGGTCACGGCCTTCTATCTGGACTGCCTGCCGGCGGAAGCGGGGAGGCGGCCGGAAGGGCCGCGGGAGGCCGAAGAGGAGGAAATCGAACTGTGAAGAAAATCGTGCTGACCGGCGGGGGAACCCTGGGGCATGTG